>JAHIZN010000003.1 GCA_018814245.1 bacterium | reverse complement strand
TAAATGCCTGATTGAGGATAATATAGAAGTACTTGTTACATGCAATATAAACTTTGACAAAATAGAATCAAAGCATGAAAAGTATACATCCCCTGAAAATATTGCCTTAACCGATGATCGGATACGAGAGGGTGTGGAAAAGGTACAATTAAGGGTAAGTGATGAAAAGGTTGTTGAACGGTTTGAGGGCGAGGGAAGCGTCCCAGGCGGTCCGCCGGGTGTAGAGGCACAAATGCCGGGTTATAAGGGCATGACCTCTGCCAAGGGACCCATGACCTATTCAAAGGATGAGCTTAGAAGCAATTATCTGGCAAATAAAGAAGAGATTATGACCATAAAATCACCAGAGATCTCCAAGCTGTCTGTAGCTGTCTGGATTGATGGAATATATGAAAGGGATGCAAGCGGTTTTTATAAATTTGATGCAAAAAACCATTTTGTCTATACCCCCAGAAATAAGGATGAGATGAAGAAGTATGAAAACTTAGTATGGGCAAGCATTGGAGCAGAAAAGGATAAAGAGTATCCAGGCAAAGAGTATATTGTTCAGGTAGAGAATATTCAGTTTGACCGTACCTCAGAATGGCTCGCTGCCCTTGCTCAACGCGAGGCTCAAAAAAGAAGGCTGTTGGCAATGGCTGCTGGTGCCGGATTCTTAGCCATAGCAATTCTTGTAGTCATAATCTTTATGTTTATGGCACGAAAAAAAGCACTTGCACAGGAAAAACTCTTGAGGGAAAAGGAATTGGCAGCATTGAATGCCCTTCGGGAAAGAACCCCAAGTGAAAGGGGTGAGGATTTTTATCCCATGGAAGAAAAGGGTGAAATATTTTCTTCAAAAGCAAGAGAAGGAAAAGATATTTCCATAGAAGAATTGGCAAGAGAGGTAGCCATAAAACAGCCGGATGCTGTGGCTAATCTATTTAGAACATGGTTAGAGAATGACGCAGAGAATCAAGCAGCAGAATAAGCAGGGACAAGCCCTGCAGCTACGATGTGATCGATTGTTGTGTAGGGGGAATCTTGTAGCTGCGACCCTTGCGGTCGCTTATTAGGGCAGGGACAAGCCCTGCAGCTACGATATGATCGATTGTTGTGCGTGGGGATCTTGTAGCTGCGACCCTTGCGGTCGCTTATTAGGGCAGGGACAAGGGGGTAGCACCCCTGGCACCCTGCAGCTACACTGTGATCGATTGTTGTGTGTGGAGGAATCTTTCCCTTGTGGTCGCTCATTAGCTTATAAATGAGGAATGTTTTCCCTATCCACCAAGAATTAGCTATTTACAAACACTACCGAATAATGGAGGAAAAAATGGCCGAGGAGATTCAGTTACCATTTATAACTGGCCGCCAGAAGGCAGCCGCAATCCTGATTGTTCTTGGAGCAGATATTTCTTCTGAGGTATTTAAGCACTTAAAAGAAGAAGAAATAGAGGCTATAACCAGAGAAATAGCTAAAATTCGCAAGATAACCCATAGTCAAAAAATACTTTTATTACAGGAATTTTATAGCCTGATGATGGCTCAGGAATTTATTATTCAAGGTGGGGTAGAATATGCCAGAGCATTATTGATACAAGCACTTGGAGAAGAAAGGGCAAATGCCTTTATTAATGAGGTGTCAGGAATAAAGAAAGAGCCATTCGATTTCCTGAAAAAGATGGACATGAAACAGATACTTCTCTCTATTCAACATGAACACCCACAAACAATTGCCTTAGTTATGGGTCATCTTACGCCAGACAAGGCAGCAGCCCTTATCACTCAATTACCACCAGAGGTTCAGGTTGATGTGTCCAGAAGATTGGCTTTGATGAGTTCATCATCCCCTGATGCCCTTGGAAGGGTAGAATCAATGCTTGCAGCCAGAATGGAGGGTGGTGTTGCCGTAGAGACTGGAGGTAAGGATGTCGGCGGCATTATGGCAATTGTAGACCTCTTGAATCAGGGTGACAGGGAACTGGAACAAACCATCCTGGATGGTATAGCCGAACAGGATCCAGAGCTTGCAGAAGAGATAAAGAAGAGATTGTTTACCTTTGATGATATTGTTAAACTTGATGACAGGTCAGCTCAACGAGTGCTGAGAGAGGTCGATATAAGAGACCTTGCCTTGTCAATGAAGGGCGGTTCTGAAAACGCCAGGAATATGGTCTTCAGAAATATGCCTAAACGAGCAGCTGCCATGCTTCGGGAAGAAATAGACTTTCTCGGTCCTGTAAGGGCACAGGATGTCGAAGCCTCTCAGGAAAAAATCGTCAATGTTATCAGACAACTTGAGGATTCTGGAGAGATAATCATCAACCGCGGTGGCGGCGGTGGCGGTGGCGGAATGATTACATAAGGCTGAATCGTAAGAAACTATAACAGAGATAAGTAGGGGCAATTCATGAATTGCCCCCTACTGTCGTGTCAACCTTAATTTGACGCATAACAGCTCCATCCTTGTGGGTGTTCGTTAAGCAGGGACAAGGGGGGGTAGCACCCTTGGCACCCTACAGCTACGATGTGATCGATTGTTGTGTGTGGGAATCTTTGTAGCTGCGACCCTTGTGGTCGCTTATTGGTGGCAGAGACAGGGGAGGCAGGCTCTGTCCATACATAATTAACTATGAAACAATTAACAGTTGACGCAACTGTAGGGGCAATTCATGAATTGCCCCTACTCACTTTTGTGGTTGTCCGTTGTTTGAGCAGCCAATCAAACAGCAGACTATAATCGCATCCGTCATTTATTCAGGAGAAATACCCT
Source organism: bacterium (assembly GCA_018814245.1). Classification (GTDB taxonomy): domain Bacteria; phylum UBA9089; class CG2-30-40-21; order CG2-30-40-21; family CG2-30-40-21; genus CG2-30-40-21. The sequence goes on along the minus strand of JAHIZN010000003.1, from coordinate 14,762 downwards.
TGGGAATTTACAAGTCATCTACCATACCCCAAAATGGAAAAATAATTATCCTTGATCCAGAAAAAATACCACAAGGTGGACAGTTTGAGATTCTGGAAGAAAAGTTGCAAAAGTCTCGAAATCACCTGATAAGGCTTGAACTTGAAATTCAGGAGGCAGAAAACAGAGCACAGGCATTGCGGAAGGATATATTGGTAGATGTAAAAAAGGAAGTGGAAGAAAAAACAAAAGAGACAGAAGATATAAGAAAAAAGGCTGAAATAGTAGCAGAAAACATAAAGGTTCAGGCAGAGAAAGACGCAAATATTATCCTTGAAGAGGCTAAGGATGAGGTAAAAAAGATAATCTCTGAAGCTGTAACAAAAACCAGAGAACAGGCTGATGATATTCGGAAGAAAGCTTATGATAACAGCTTTACTATAGGCAAACAAGAGGGATACGATACCGGATACAAAACCGTAAAAGAAAAATTTCAAGGCTTATTAACCCAGATTGAAATGGTCCTGACCGAGGCAAAGAAGGAAAAGGAACGAATATCTCAAAAGGCTCAGGAAGAAATGTCTGAAGAGATAATTGAGTTGGCTCTTATGCTTGCTAAAAAAATAATCAAAATAGAGATTGCAGCCAATCGAGATATAATTATAGCAAATATCAAAGAGTCCTTGAGTAAGATTCAAAGTCAGGGAAAAATAACCGTCAGAGTTAATCTTGTTGACCTCAACCATGTAGAGTCTGCAAGGGATGAATTGTTAAGCCTTGCCTCTGGATTAAAAGAGATTTCTTTTCAGAACGATCCATCTATTGAACCAGGTGGGTGTAAGATAGAAACAACCCTCGGCATCATAGATGCCACTATTGCTACCCAAATGAAAAGGTTGGAGCAGGAATTGAGAAACAAATAAAACACCTGCTGTCGTGTCAACTCTCAAGTGTCGAATATTTAGGATGCAGGGACAAGCCCTGCAGCTACAATGTGATCGATTGTTGTTGTGCGAGAATCTTTGTAGCTGCGACCCTTGTGGTCGCTTATTAGGGCAGGGACAAGGGGGTAGCACCCCTGGCACCCTGCAGCTACACCGTGATCGATTGTTGTGGGGGGGGATCTTGTAGCTGCGCCCTTGTGGTCGCTTATTAAAGCAAGGACAAGCCCTGCAGCTACGATGTGATCGATTGTTGTGTATGAGAATCTTGTAGCTGCGACCTGCCAGAGGTGCTCTCCTCTTGTGGTCGCTTATTAGCCTATAAATGAGGAATGTTTTCCCTATCCACCAAGAGTTAGCTATTTACAGACACTCCCCGAATCCCGACAATGAGACAGTTGGAGTTACCACCCATGAAAGCAATCATTTCTGCATACAAAGAAAAATTAGAAAAAATAGAGACCATTCAGCTTAAGGGCAGGGTAAAACAAATAATTGGGCTGGTAATTGAGTCCTCCGGACCATCCTGTTCACTCGGAGAGGCATGCTTGATAAATTTTCCTTCAGGAAAACTTATCAAGGCAGAGGTCGTAGGATTCAGGGAGGATAAGATATTGCTTATGCCTCTTGGAGAAATGGAAGGAATTGCCCCAAACTGCGAGGTAATCGCAACCGGTAGTCCCTTTGTTGTACCAGTAGGAGAAGGCTTACGGGGAAGAATCCTTGACGGCTTAGCCAGACCAATAGATGGTCTTGGACCACTCCTTTGTACACAGGAATACCCTGTCTGTAATCCAGCACCGGATCCAATCCGCAGACCAAGAATTAAAGACATATTACCCTTAGGGGTTAGAGCCCTTGATGCTGCCCTGACTGTAGGAAAAGGGCAACGATTTGGTATTTTTTCTGGAAGTGGTGTGGGTAAAAGCACACTCATGGGTATGATTGCCCGAAATACTAAAGCAGCTATAAATGTCATTGGCTTGATCGGTGAAAGGGGACGAGAGGTCAAGGATTTTATTGAAAGAGACCTTGGAGAGGAAGGATTAAAACGATCTGTAGTAATTGTGGCTACATCGGATCAGGCTCCATTGCTTAGACTAAAAGGGGCATTTGTGGCTACGACTATAGCCGAATTCTTTCGGGATCAGGGTTATGATGTGATGCTCATGATTGATTCTATTACCCGCTTTGCACGGGCACAGCGAGAGGTTGGACTTTCTATCGGCGAACCGCCAACAACTAAGGGTTATCCCCCTTCAGTATTTACCATCATGCCAAAACTATTAGAAAGAACAGGTACATCCCCTGTGGGAACCATTACCGGACTCTATACCATTCTTGTAGATGCAGATGATATGAATGAACCCATAGCAGATAATGTCAGGGCAATTTTAGATGGACATGTAGTTCTTTCACGGGATCTGGCACATAGAAACTATTATCCGTCAATTGATGTGCTATCAAGCGTTAGCAGGGTAATGATCGATATTGTTGATGCCAACCATGATCAGGCATCCAGAAGATTAAAAGAGGTCGTTGCTATCATGAAAGAGGCTCAGGATCTAATAAATATTGGGGCATATGTAAAAGGATCAAACCCAAGGATTGATCATGCCCTTTCCAGAATTGAAGGGGTAGAGGAGTTTCTTAAGCAAGGGATCTATGAAAAGGCAGATTACCAAATAACCATAAAAACCCTGCTAAAAATGTTTGGAGAGGAAGAAGGGACGCAAGGATAGATTAGACAGCAGGCACACAGTCACCTAAAAGGTAATTGCTCAATAACCTGTGGATTTTGCAAGCCACAATTAAATAGATAAACGATTACAAGGGAAAGAACCACAAAGGGTGTAACTCCTTAGGGAAAATAATTGCGAACAATAACGATAACAAGGTAACCACAAATGAGAAGAGCCTGATAATGGTTTATTTCTTAGAATTTACACCCTTTGTGGTTCTTTCTCTGTATCTGTATTCTTGCTGCCTGAATAGTTACTGTTGCTTTCAACCTCCTGCGAATTGCCACAGGATATTGAGCAGTTACCCTAAAAGAAGTGCAGCCCGTGGATGAGGTGGGTTGTGACAGAGGGGAATGGAACAGAAATACAGAATCAGAAGAGAAAGGGGGCTTAAAAATGACCAAATATTTAATCAGTTTTCTTGTCATCAGCTTATTTACAGGAATAGGATACTCATCTGCTGAGGAGCATGGCAATACAGACAAACAGACAGGGACAAGCCTGCCAGAGGTGCTACCTCCTGTCCCTACAACAGAGTGGAATATTCATCATATCAGCCTGACAGATAAAGATGCCATAGATACTGCACCAAGCACACCTACAGCTTCCCTGACGATAATGCGTGTCAATACCATAGGAGATACACTTCCACCATATGTTATATGGGATAATAATAGTTATCCTGATAATGCCCCTGTTTGGACCGATAGCATTATTAGTTTTGATCTTGCTGATGATTCATCTGATATTGCTACACAAAGCATTCATGCAATCATGGACAATATTAACCAGCCTATAATCATAGAAAAGATCAGTGATCGCAACTATCATATCACCTTCAGAATAACCACCCCAAATATTCCTATGTACAATAAAGAAATGCTTGTCCAAATTGAAGCAAGTGATGATGCAGGCAACAAGATGTCAACCTTTGAACGAAGATTTCTTGTCAGCAGCAGGACATTATCCTTAGAGAATGTTATTGCTTACCCAAACCCATGGCAGCCAAATTCAGGCTCTGACATGGTCTGCTTTTCGCCATTGCCAAGGGAGGTAGAGATTAAAATATTTGATATAAGTGGGGAAAATATCCGTGAGGCTTGTCTTTCTCTTTCTGAGGGGATATGGGCTTGGAATTTACAAGACAATGAGGGAAATGATGTTGCACCGGGATTGTACCTCTATCTAATTAAGGATAGGGAGCGGCATACTACCCTTACAGGAAAGATATTGATTGTTCGATGAATACCTTTCATCACCTTGATCTCCGAAGAGGGTAGTCATGTCAACCTTAATTTGACGCATAACAATTTGTAGGGACATCCCTGCCAGAGAGGCTATCTTCTTGTGGTCATTTTGTGTGTCAGCAGGGGCAAGCCCTGCAGCTACGATGCGAGCACCTATTGCGTGTGTTGGCATTGTAGCTGCGACCCTTGCGGTCGCCTTTTGTGTGTTGGCATTATAGCTGCGACCTGCCAGAGATGCTCTCCTCTTGTGGTCGCTTATTGGTAGGGCAAAAACAGGGGCAGCACCTCTCTGTCACCCCCTGCATTCGCAGAGCCTGCCCACTGCGAATGCAGGGGGCAGGCTCTGTCCATACATAATTAACTATGCGACAATTAATAGTTGACACGACAGTAGGGGCAATTCATGAATTGCCCCTACAACAAGTTATCACAATCACAACCTTATCTCTTTAACCCGGATATATCCTGAAATATCTGATCTGCAGTTGTTACTGTTTTCGCATTAGCCTGAAATGCCCGCTGAGCAATGATCATATCTGCAAACTCTTTTATCAAGTCAACATTTGAACCCTCAAGGTGTCCTACTTGAAGCATCCCATGGCTATCAGAGCCTGGCATATCATTCTGTGGTTCACCAGAATTTACAGTTGCCCTGAATGTAGTGCCACTATTCCGTTCAAGGCCAGAAGGATTAGAGAAAAAAGCCGTGGATATCTGACCAATAGTAAGATTATCGCCATTATCATAAGAAGCGATAATGCTGCCATCATTATTAATGCGTATCTTATCGGCAAGCAACTTACCAACCCTTGCACCATCTTTTCCTGTTATACCAACAGTATTCTCTGTCTGCTGGAGCAAATCAAAGCCAATATCAATTTTAACCGTATTTACACCCTCTTCTGACGGTGGTGCACCACCTGACTCTGGTGGTGTAGCCATTACTGGCGGATCAAAATAGATGCCCTTGAATTTACCGCCAACCATCCCTGGATCCGATGGTGAACCAAAGATTTGAGAATTCTCAACATCAAAGTTTCCACTCCCATCAAACATTAGCAATCCATATCCCGCTATCTTTTCTTTTTCTACAGGATTCATTGCTGTCCACAACCATTTATTTTCACTTAATCTCTCGAAAATTATATCTGTTTGATGAGAGACACCAAAGGCATCAAAAAGTTCCTCGCTTATCTTATATTCCCGATCATTTTTGGCTTTTAATTCGGTCGCAGCCATTTGAATTCGACTTGGATCAGACGCCTTATATGCAATTCCACCACGATCATATGTTTCTAAGCTGCTATTTGGTGTAAAATGAATATTTTCGGGACCGTCATTTCCATTAGGAATAAAGAAATCAACTGCCTGTGGCATGGTCAGTCGATAATCCACAGTAATATCTCCCGTCCCAATAGTTCCTGGTGTTTTTTCAGTTATATTTGGTTGGATAAGTATCTTATCCAGACCATTTGTTCCCTGACCATTTAAGAATATATATTCATTCTTAGATAATATTCTTCCAGCTACCTTTACCACAAGGCTTGTTTCATCAACATCCGAATGAGACAAGTCAAAAGCATTCAATCTGGTATAACTTGCGTAGAAATCAAGCGGAGTAGCATTATTAATAAGTTCAATCACATCCCTGCTGCCTGGACCTGTATTATTAGAGAATTCCCAATAAACCCCGCCTACTTCAATCGGTTTTCCCTTTGGAATAATTAACCCGGTAGTAACATCATAAACTGTAATTGTAGACTCATCAACATCTGCACTCAAAAGATTAATAGTGGTTTGAGCACTACGGTGGATCTCGTCAAGTATCTGACTCCCTCGCATCCCTTTGCCGCCATCACCAATATTATCATTCTTTATCTCATTTGGCACAATATTTACCCTGAAATAATCCATACCAGTACCGTATAGCCCTGTGGTTTCCTTCCACCTATCAATTGGTGTTGGCCGTTCTGTATCCAGATCCATTACCCCATTATTGTTTCCACCCACCACCTTACCTGTGGTAATATTAAAGGCAGAGAACAGAGGAATCAGCCCTGATTCTTCTAATATAATCTCATCACCCTCTCCGGTAGTAGAGATACTTACCTTATCTGTATCAGGGTGATAAGCAATATTTACCTTAGCATTGCTATTGTTTATCTCCTGAAACAAATCAAGAACTGTAGCATAATTACCTGAATTTATAAATCTGGATGTATATGTCCCTGATTTAGTAGTAATACTAACCGTACCATCCACCATTCCTCTTGAGAACTGTCCCCACCCACCAGCCATATTGATCCCACCTGAACCCATAATCTTGGCAGTACTCATAACTATCGGAGCAGCCTCTGTATCAATAAAATTATTTATTACCCTTCCGTCTGCATTCAGCTCTAATATCCCTGTTGCATTCGTACTCTTATTACTATAATAATCAGCTGTAACAAGATCATCTTTTTCAATAATTGAATGTGGTATCTCATTTGAACCCAGCGTATCAGTTAATAGCTTTGCATTACTCAGAAATCCATTTGTATTGTTTTGCTGCACACGAACATAGTATGCAGGATGATTGGTATTGACCATGGTAAACTTATCAAGAATAGGGTCATATCTTAAAATGACAGGCAATGGACGACTTGTCCCACTCATTTCTTCCACAGCATCATTTACCATATTAATAAAGCTGTCAACAGTAGTAAATGTACTCATAGTCAGACTGGTCCATGTAAAGGATTGCAACAAACCATCATCAGGATTAATAGCTACCCAGCTAAAGGTAATTATACTACTCCCTACAGGACCACCATTATTAAATCCTGCCCTTCTAAAGGATTGTCTGGTATCTATATAATTGGATACAACCTCATCCCTGCTTGTTGGATTTTCTCCAGCATCAAAATGTACCCATGAATAACCCGGTGTTACAGAAAAATTCGATGTACCCTCACCCTTTAATTTGGCAAGGCTAAAGAACCCTGTTTCGGTAGTCTGATACGCATCAATAGCTACAGTATTTTTCAAAATAAACTTATCTGTTTGTGGATTATATTCAAGGGTTACCCTGTCATCTGTTTGATATTTCACAGAAGCCATAAACTCTGTAACACTATTATACGAACTAAGAGTACCTGATGTCCAGCTTCCATCTGTCCACTTTAGATGAACCTTACTGCTCAGGGTACTTGTTGACCAGACCTCAGATGTGCCTATCGGTGCATTCCAGTTAAATCCAGCCTTAGCAAATGGTGAGGACATGATCAGGATATCAATTACCACATCATTATTGCTTGCAGCAGAATAGAATGTTACCTGATCATTTCCACCTATCCCCTTGTTATCATTAAATTTCCATAAAGTGTCAGGCACCTCTGCTCCATTTTGTTTTATTTTCAGGTTAGCAGGGTCTATTGTTGAATTGTGCATATTAAACCCATTTCTCTTATAATCCATGGTAATGACTGCCTGAGGAACAGAAAGGGTATCTGTAAGAAGTGCAGTACTAAAGACAATTCTATCTAACCCATTTGCAGACTTGCCAAATCTTGCATCACCGCCATTATCATCAAAATAATAAACAGTTGTAGCTGCACCCATGGGATCAGGATTTCTCCACTTACCCTGATTAGCAAGAATAGTACTATTGGTTAGCGGATCCTTAATATAAACCCGCAAAGTAGTAGGATCTATATCAGGATTAGAAATATTTGCATACCATATGAGTTGTGATATTCCAGCATCATCAACAATAGTAAACGACTCTAATTTCAACTTTTCTCCAACTACTGAGCCAGGGTCAATGGCACCCTGCCCCTGAAGCACATCCCCCCGTTCATAATGATAGGCATTTGTAGTCAGTAAATCCGTGGTACGGGGGTCTATTGCCCGCCATCGATAATAATTCTTATCAGGATTATTGGGGTCAAGCAGGTGCTCAAATTGTATATCAGTATTAAAACTGGTATTGTAAGTATAAGGATTTTCTTTGGTACCTGCTTTAATCATTGATTGGGTAAAAAATCCATGCCCAAAGGTAGCAGGATTTTCAGTCAAAACGATATCTACCCCTGGTTTAGGTGTGATTATAAATTCATTAATTTTAGTTAGGGTATCAGTTGTTATTGTTACATTTGCCCGGGAAGATTTATTAATAGCATTCATTAAGTCTATAGGGGTACTATAACCACCATCACCACCAATCTTAAATTCAGCACCATTAATCGAGATCATCCCATCAGGCGTTTTATTAAACCCGGCAGCAGCCCATGCAGCATTAATATCAACACCCTTCAACCCTACCATGCTTTTAATGTCCTTTGTAAAGGCAAGCTTGGCTGGATCAATGGCAACAGCTTGTTCAGCATTAAGCTCATTCTCAAAGGTAAGCTTGGTAGTTGCCTCAGCAGGCAGTATATCATCGAGAACCATCTTGACCCCTTCAAGGGATTTATTGGTATCAATCAGTGCATTATTAGCCTTATCTCTAATCAAATAGTTAGTAATATCTTCCCTTAAAGCATTCCACCCCTGAACATTTAAGCCCTCTTGATTCACTAAGTTACCATCAGAGTCAAACTTAAATGTACCGGCACGGGTATAAAGAGCGCTTGGACTAAAACCATCACTCAGGACAAAAAAACTATCTTCGCCAACAATGGCTAAATCCGTAGCATTATTTGTGATAATATCTGTTCCCTGATTAAAAAGCGTCTCAACCGCACCCAGCGTTACCCCAGTTCCAATCTGCATAGGATTAACACCCCCGATTGTATCACGAGGCTCCCCTGCCGGACTAAGATTTTTATTCAGAATGTCCTCAAATATAGGGCGTGACTTCTTGAAGCCGGTAGTATTGACATTAGCTAAATTATTCCCAACAATGTCTAACCATAGTTGATTAACCTGTAGTCCGCTTACACCTGCATAAAAGGACCCTATCATTTTGAAACCCCCCTTCTTATTTAACGGTACTTTTCAGCTAAACATCCGATTACTTATCGCCAACATGAGAATTGATGGCTAAAAATCTCTCTAATATTTTTATTTTACGAAACAATCCCAAGAACCTCTTCCATCCCAATCGTTCTTGCCTTCCCTGCCGCATCTAACATATCTAAGATCAGCTTGGGAACACCGGATTGATAATCTATTCCCTTGACATTGCTCTCAACAGTTTTGTTTGGATCCGCTGCATCATTGACAATCACTTTCTTGCCTAAGAAAGCTAATGCGGCATCCTTATTCATAATCGACCCCAAAGTGGTTGAAAGATTCTTAAAATTCTCATTCAGGTTTGCCATTTGCTCCAGCGAAGTAAACTGTGCCATCTGTGAAATAAACTCTGTATTTTCCATCGGCTCCAATGGATTCTGATACCTAAGCTGAGTTGTAAGAAGTTTAAGAAAATCATCCTTGCCAAGTATATTTGCAACATTAGTTGCTGCTGCTGTCGATGCTTGTGTTGTTGCTCCTGTAATTGCTGCTACATCAGCCATTTTACACCTTCCATCCTATCTCTCTTCCCCGCCTGATTTCATATTTTAAGAGATAAATACTGAGACATTTGGATTAGGAAATCAGCTCACGCTAACATTGAATGCCCCAAACTTAAAACTTGATTTTTTTTCATACAATCCAAGCTTTATTTAAGGAACACAAAAATCCTTGATATAATTATTACACACTATTCCCTTGTAAACATCTATTGAACAAGATGTCTATAATCCCCCAGTTTTCCCCCAGTTCTTCAGGCAGCTTATAGTAAAGAAGTACTTTAGATATTAACGGCTCATAAATCCTGTATCAATATATCTTATTTATTTGAATTTGTCAAGAAAAATTTTCAATAAAAAACAACTTTTTTCATGATTGTTGCAAAAAACTATAATTTCATCTAAAATACTTTTTCAATAATTAAAAATTATGGTAATTATTATTCTGTATTCTGTATTCTGTATTCTTGCTCAAAATAAAAACCTGTGCCGCTGTTATGACTATCTCCCTTTTCTAAATTATACTATCGGCAGATTCTGAGATTTACATTAGAAAAATTATCTCCAATTATCACTTGTTTCGCACCAAATTGCAACTATTCAGGTAGGAATAGTTAAAGCAAGGACAAATAGCAGCATTTTTGGATAGTGCCCCAGAATAACTTAAATTAGCAGGGGCAAGCCCTGCAGCTACAGCTATTCGTGGGAAACTTGTAGCTGCGACCATTGCGGTCGCCTTGTGTGTGTTGGCGTTGCAGCTGCGGACCTGCCAGAGGTGCTATCTTCTTGTAGTCACCTTGTGTGTCAGCAGGGGCAAGCCCTGCAGCTACGATGTGAGCACCTATGCGTGGTTGGCGTTATAGCTGCGACTTGCCAGAGATGCTAACTTCTTGTGGTCGTTGTCTGTATTCTGTATTCTGTATTCTGTATTCTGACTCCTGAATTCTGTATGCCTGAAAGCTACCTCATAATCTCCCTGATCCTCTCAATAACACCACTTACATCCAATTTATATTTTTTCAACAAAAGGCTTGTTTCTCCATGTTCAACAAATGTATCTGGCAAACCGAGACATGCTATCCTTGCTTTTATTTTGTGCTGGACAAAAAGTTCACAAACCGCACTTCCAAATCCACCGGCAAGTACATGCTCTTCCATGGTAATTATCATGTCGGTTTTTTCTGCTGCCTTAAGGATGGTTTCTGTATCTAACGGCTTGACAAAACGGGCATTAATTACACCGAGGCTGAATTCCCCATCAAGCCTTTGTGCTGCCTCAAGGGCTGTCCATGTCATGCTGCCGCAAGCCAAGATATAGGCATTAGTACCATCCCTTATTACCTCAGCCCTACCCATTTCCACCCTTTTCTCCCCTTCTCTTATGGGAGAGAATTCAACAACCTTACCCCTCCGTGTCTCTGTGTCTCCGTGGTAAATATCATACTGTGAGGGCTCAACAACCTTACCCCTTGGATAGCGAATGGCAAATGGGGAATTAGAGTTTATTCCCATGGCAAGCATTTCTTTAAGCTCAAGTAAATCCTTTGGTGCGGCTATGGTCATATTGGGCATGTGTCTGAGATACGCCATGTCAAACACGCCATGATGTGTTGCCCCATCCTCACCCACCAATCCGGCACGGTCAAGACAAAAGACAACAGGCAGGTTTGGCAAACAAACATCATGCAATATCTGGTCATAGGCTCTCTGGAGAAATGTAGAATAGACAGCTACCACAGGCGACAGTCCACTTGCTGCCATTCCACCGGCAAGGGTAACGGCATGTTCCTCCGCAATTCCAACATCAAACAGCCGATCAGGAAACATTTCCTTAAATTCACTTAAGCCTGTTCCATCCTCCATGGCAGCGGTGATAGCAACTATCTTTGGATTGGATGATGCCAGCTCAATCATGGTTTTACCAAACACATCAGAAAAGGTAATCCCCTGACCCTTTTTGGGTTGTCCTGTAGCAACATCAAACTGCCCCAGCCCATGAAACATATCCGGATGTTGCTCAGCTGGTTTATAGCCATACCCCTTTTTAGTAATAACATGAAGCAGGATAGGACCCTCCAGCGATTGCACCCTTTTTAATGTTTCTATAAGCAAGGGAAGATTATGCCCATCCACCGGACCAATGTACCTAAGCCCAAGGTCTTCAAATAATACCCCATGCACCAGAACATTCTTTACCCCTTCCTCAACCCTTTGAGCCAAGTCAGCCACAGTGTTTCCAATCCTTGGAACCTTGGCCAAAAGCTCCTGCACATCCTTTCTGAATCGATTATATATGGGTGCGGTGAGAATCTTGTTCAGGTATTTGGCAAGGGCGCCCACTGTGGGTGAAATAGACATTTCATTGCTGTTAAGGATGACCAGCATATCCTTGCCCAAATATCCCACATGGTTTAATGCCTCAAAGGCTAATCCCCCGGATATTGACCCATCTCCAATAATGGCTATTATTTTATGCAGCTCTTTTGACATATCCCGGGCAATAGCCATGCCTAATGCCGCAGAGACAGAGGTGGATGCATGTCCTGTTGAAAAGGCATCGTATGGGCTTTCTTCCCTTCGCGGAAAACCAGATATGCCCTGAAATGTTCGCAAAGAACCAAACACATCCCTTCTGCCAGTAAGTATCTTATGGGCATATGCCTGATGACCTACATCCCATATTATTTTATCATCCGGAGAATTAAAGATATGATGTATAGCAATGGATAATTCTACCACACCGAGGCTGGAAGCAAGATGACCGCCATTAGCAGATACAGTATTAATAATTAATTCTCGTATCTCAAGAGATAATCTTTTCAATTCAGATGCGGTTAGCTTTTTCAGATCATTTGGTGAGAATATATTTTCTATAATCATTTAATATTCCCTGTTTCCAATAAACTCAGCTATTTTGTATAATGGGGTATTGCTTCCCCCAAATTCGTCAAGCAGATTTATTGCCTTATGGATTAATTGAGAGACTTGATATTTTGATTCCTTGATACCATAAACAGAAAGATAAGTAAGTTTTAATTTTTCCATGTCACTATTTTTTATCTTTCCCTTTCCCCCTTCTACCTCCAGAATATCGTCCTTTATCTGGAAGGCAAGTCCTATTAATTCACCATACTTGGTCATGACAGCCAATTCCTTTTCCGTACCCCCACCAAGAATACAGCCTATTTTTACAGAAGCACATATCAGGGCACCTGTTTTGTGAGTATGAATATATTGGAGTACAGGTGCATCAGGCTGTTTATTTTCACTTAATATATCTACTACCTGCCCGCCAATCATGCCAAAGGTGCTGGCAGCATAAGATATATCCTCTGATATCCTGTTGTTTTGTTCAGGATTTTTCCCTTTAGAGATTAAATAAAAGGCATGGGTAAGAAGCGCATCACCAGCCAGAATAGCCATGGCTTCACCATATTTTTTATGGCAAGATGGTCTTCCCCGCCGCAAGTCATCATTATCCAGAGCAGGCAGGTCATCATGAACCAATGAATAGGCATGAATCAGCTCAATAGCACAAGCAGCCCTCAGGGTATCCTCTGCCAGATGGGCTCCCTTTGCCAGAGGGGATCCATCTGCCAAGGGTGCTGCCTCTTTTTTGCATCCTACTGTTTCATAGGCAGCCAGACTAAGGATGGGTCTTATCCGTTTTCCACCATTAAAGACACTATACCGCATTGCCCTATGGATAATATCCGGATACTCATCCTCTGGCGGAATGTATTTATTCAGGGCAGTATCTATCAATTCAGCGTTTGTTTTAAGATATTCTATTATGTCCATATTTTCCTCTTGTTCCTGTCCCTCATTAACAATTCTGCAATTCTGCAATTCAACAATTCAGCAATTCAACAATTCAGCAATTCTGCAATTCAGCAATTCTGCAATTGTTGAATTGTAAAATTGTTGAATTGCTGAATTGTGGAATTTAATGATAAGAGCGGCTTACAAATCATCCCTATTCATTTACACAAAATGGCTGAGTCAACAATTCTCCATCCTTGTTTTTGGTCAGTATCTCTATCTTAGACCGAGCCGCCTCAAGCTTTTTTGAACAGAGATGGGAAAGTTTCATCCCCTTTTCAAACATGCTTAATGCATCATCTAATGGAAGTCTCCCACTCTCCATCTTTCGGACAATTTCTTCCAGTTCCTGCATAGATTCTTCAAACTTCATCAGACACCTCATTTATTGAGAGTATAGCATAAAAAAGAAAAAAATGCAAGAAATTATCGTAAGCGTTCAGGTAGTGTAAGAAAAGGGGATAAGGGGATTATTATAAAGAGATAAGGAGATGAGAAGATATTTATTCTAATTAACCCTCCTGAAGTCTGTTTTTTTCATCCCCATATCTCCTGTCATATCTCCGTATCCCCCTTCTTACACTCTTTGATGAATAGGCTGAACGCTTACAAATTATCATAACTACTCACTGACTCATTACATCCATCAACAAGGGGGCTGAAAATATCCAGATATCTGAAAATGCTTTTTCTTGTTTTGCTACTATTTTTTTCAATCTGATAAGTTCAAGAAGGGCAAGCAGGGTAACAATCAAATCAGTCTTCTTAGACGACCCCTTAATCAGTGTAAAGAAAGATACCTTACCCTCTGCCTTGAGGGCATTTTCAATCTCCTCCATGCGATGAAAGATGGTATTAGAATGAGCTATTATCTCCATAGATGGAGGAGGTCCTTCTTTTTTTAAGAGATTAACAAAGCTCGTTACCAAGGAGTAAAGATCAATCTCCAATACTTCATCTGCCACTTGAATATTGTCTATTGGGTGAGCCTTAGTAATAATCTGTTGTTGCTTAAGAAATTTTTCCTGAAGCTCTTTAGCTGCCTTTTGATACCTCTGATATTCCAGAAGCCTGTTTGCCAATTCTGTTTTTGGGTCTTGTTCCTGAGGTTCTGTCTGGTCTTCCTTTTTTTGCTGCGGCAGAAGCATCCTTGATTTCAGGGAAAGAAGGTAGGCAGCCATAACCAAAAACTCTGAGGCAAGATCTATGTCCAAAGACTGCATCAGGTTCAGATATTCTATATAATCCTTAGTGATTTTAGATATAGGAATATCATATATGTTTAGTTTTTCCTTTTTAATAAGATGGAGGAGCAGATCGAACGGCCCCTCAAATATCTCAAGTTTAATCTGGTATTTTTTCATTTTCACTTATTCTCCAAATACAATTTTCCGTAACCGTTCAGGTAGTGTAAGAAAAGGAGATGTGGGGGATTATGGAGGAGATAAGGAGATATAGGGATTAGAAAAATATGAGGATAATACAACTTATCCCCTTAGGAATGATAACCCTGTAATCTTCCCTTCGATTTTA
>JAHIZN010000102.1 GCA_018814245.1 bacterium | reverse complement strand
TGGATAGATGTCTGTTGGCTATCTGTTATATCACCACTCTGTGCCGCATCTTCACCATCATAAGTAAAATCAGCCACAGTCTGCCTGAACCAATCTGCATTGCCGCTGGTTGTCCAGATTAGCTCTGTATTGTCAACTGCATCACCCAATGATTGTTTTACCTCCTGACTCAACACAAAGTCTATACCCAAAGTATCAGAACCGCTATAAACAATTACCGGTGTTGGTGTGCCAATGACTTGCCAGGGCTGACAATATGCAGTTGATAAACTGCCATGAATATCAACCGGGTCATGTCCAGATGGACTCTTATCATTATCAGCATCAAGATATGCCCTGATATAATATGTTCCTGCAGGAACGGTTAATGTATAGCTGATAGTTCCTGGACTACTAAATGTCCCTGTCCCTCCTGCTATAGGTATCCCTGTAAATTGAGGATTAGTAAATGCTGAATAGTATAAACTGCCGGTCTTTGTCCCGGGGTATGAAATAACACCATTTATTCCACCCCAGGGGATGAACTCAACCCTATCCAGCCAACCACAATCAAAACCATTGCTTCCTGAGCTATCTTTTGTATAAACCCATTTAAGGGTATGTGTCCCTGCTGGAATAAAATAACTCATCTTCATCCACCCTGCCTCACCACTAATATAATTCTTTATATTACCGTCTATATAAAACCTCAGATAATCAGACCCACTTTGTGATGAAACCTTCCAATAAAATGTAAGTGTCGCCGTCCCTAAAACTTGTGTTTGGATATATGTCTGCTGGTTATCTGTTATATCATCACTTTGTGCCGCATCTCCCTCTCCCTCGGGACAATAAACAGTGTATTCTCTGAGCCAATTTGCCGCTTCATCTGATATCCAGGTAAGCTCTGTATTATCAAGTGCCTCACCTAAAAAATCCTTTACTATTACCTTATGACTCAACATAAAGTCTCTGCCTGAACTAATAATCCGGCTATAAACATCTACTGCTGTTGGTGTTCCAATAACTTGCCAAGGATAATATACAGTTGATAAACTACCATAAATACCAACAGGGTCATATTCAGTTGGACCCCCATCATTACAAATATCAATATATGCCCTTAGATAATATCTTCCTGGAGGCACTTCTAAGGCATAGCTGATTACTCCTGGACCATTAAAAGTAGCTGTGCCTTTTGCTACTCCTTTTGCTCCTTCTGAGATGAACTCTACCCTTAAAGAAGGGACATGATTTTGTACGGAGCCTGACATGCTGTTAAATGGCCATGTATATCCAGAATCACTGTAACCCGAATAGGTTCTGTTTGTCAGTCCAGTTCTTACATACATTCCACCCCCAGAAATATCGTTATTATCATCTCGAGAAAAATCAATTAGCAGATTACTTACCCCATCCCATACAAATGGTGTAGAAAGCACAAAATTGTACCATTGCCCTGCTGTAGGAATAATATCCGTAGGTCCGAAAACAGAAGTCCAGCCGGTTGTCTCCCATGCAGTTGAAATAACAGCAGGGGTTTGTTTCATACGAATACGGAAATTTTTCAGATTAGGTCTGCCTGGTCCTTGATAGCATTTTAACTGGAGGGCAGTAATTTTGCCAGCGCCAATCCCGGCAGCAATTAAATCTGAGGCAAGGTAAACTGATTGTGCACGCGAATCATGATAGTTAGTTTGAAACGGGTCATTACTAGCTCCCCAACCAGACTCAGATTGCCCGGCAAGAAGCTCTACTATACCGCCACCGCCAAAACTTCCTGTAAATTGTGGATTATCAAAAGCAGCATAGTGTAAAGTGCCTTTCTTTTGACCAGTATATGAAATAACACCGCTTATTCCACCCCAGGGGATGAACTCAACCCTATCCAGCCAACCACAATCAGACCCAATGCTTCCTGAACTATCTTTCTTGTACTCCCATTTAAGGATATGTGTCCCTGATGGAATAAAATAACTCATCTTCGTCCACCCTGCCTCACCACTAATCTTATTCTGTTCATCACCATCTATATAAAATCTCAGATAATCAGACCCACTTTGTGATGAAACCTTCCAATAAAATGTAAGTGTCGCCGTCCCTAAAACTTGTGTTTGGATATATGTCTGCTGGCTATCTGTTATAACACCACTTTGTGCCGCATCTATACCGTAGCAATAATAATTAGACTGACCAAACCACAAGGCAGTCCCGCCTCCACCTGTTTCCCACCCAATAAATTCTGGATTATCAACTGCATCAACTGCTTCAGGTAAAAAAACCTTTTCCTCTACTTTACGACTCAGCACAAAGTCTATATCTGAAATAAAAGTAATAGTACCATAGTTATAAATATTTACCGGTGTCGGTGTCCCAATAACCTGCCAGGGATAATATACCGTTGATAAACTGCCGTAAATATCAATAGGGTCACCTACAGTCGGAGTTTTATTGTTATCAACATCAATATATACCCTTAGGTAATATGTTCCTGGAGTTACTTCTAATGTATAGCTGATAGTCCCTGGACTACTAAATGTCCCTGTTCCTCCTGCTGTAGGTATCCCTGTAAATTGCGGATTATCAAATGCTGAATAGTATAAACTGCCGGTTTTTGTCCCGGGGTATGAAATAACACCGGTTATTTTATTCCTAGGGATAAATTCAACCTTATCAAGCCAACCACAATCAGACCCACTGCTTACTGAACTATCTTTTGTATAAGCCCATTTAAGTGTATGGGTGCCTGATGGAATAGAATAACTTATTTGTGTCCATCCTGTTGCACCACTAATCTTACTCTGTTCATTACCATC
>JAHIZN010000101.1 GCA_018814245.1 bacterium | reverse complement strand
TCTCTCTCTCAATATCCCCATATTTCCTGCGAAAACTATCATAGCAGGTGTTTTCATTCTGACTTCTGACTCCTGAATTCTGTATTCTTGCTGCCTAAGTAGCTACAAATGTGCTTAAAATAACAATAGCTGAGTAGTTACGATTTTAGTCTTATAAACGAAGATAAAGAATGGGTGGGGATTGGTAGCCGCAATCTTTTAGGTTGCGTTATTTTACACAGACTAAAGTCTGTAACTACCACTGATAACTGAGGTATTACAGGCTGCAAAATTTTACTTGTAAAGATACAAAATATATGCTATAATAAATATAATGTAACTATTCAGGTGTAAGACTGGTTAGGGCAGGGACAAGGAGGCAGTGCTTCTGGCACAGGGAACACCCCTGCCATTCTGCAGCTATAGAGCTATTCGTGGGAAACTTGTAGCTGCGACCTGCCAGAGCGGCTCCATCCCTGTGGTCGTTGTTTTCATTCTGAATTCTGACTCCTGTATTCTTGCTACTGAATAGTTACATATAATTTAACTGTCAAGATGAGGTGTAAAAAGAAATGAAAAAAGGTATCCATCCAAAATACGAAGAGATGACAATTGTTTGTGCCTGCGGGGGAGAGTTTCCTACCATGAATACTGTGCCAGGGTTAAGGGTAGAAATATGCTCTAATTGTCATCCATTCTTTACTGGAAAACAAAAGTTTATCGATTCTGCAGGAAGAGTAGAAAAATTCAAGAAGAAATATGGAAAGGTACAAGCTGCAGAGGCAGAGGCAGAGGCAGCGTAATCGTTCAGTCTGGACAGGAGAATACTCATGCGAGTTGAATTATTAGAGCATACTCCGGACCCTGAACACTTGGTGTCTCTTGCAGCTAAATTGTGTTATTCCAATGCTGATATAGATGAATTGCTTCAAAAAGTAACAAGAGAACAAACAACTTCCTTTATCCACAAGCTCTTGAAGATGGGGCATCTTTCTCCCTTTGAGCATATCAGCTTTACCTTTGGAATTGAGGGCATATCAAGGGCAGCATCCCACCAATTGGTCAGGCATAGAATCGCCTCTTATTCTCAACAAAGCCAAAGGTATGTGACCTATCAGAATCTTGAATTCGTGGTGCCAACAAGTATTTCTTCTGCAGGTTTATCACATGAATTTACCGAGGCAATGGAGTATCTTCAAGGAATTTATCATAAATTCATCTCTTCTGGTATCCCGCCGGAAGACGCCAGGTTTGTCCTGCCAAATGCGTGTGCTACCAAGATAATCGTTACCATGAATGCCCGAGAGTTAATACATTTTTTTTGCTTGCGATGCTGTAACCGTGCCCAGTGGGAGATTCGTGCTATGGCTGTAGAGATGCTTGAGTGTGTGAAGGCTGTTGCACCCAATATCTTTGCTGATGCTGGTCCTGCCTGTGCTATCGGCAATTGTCCGGAAGGGAAAATGTCTTGCGGAAAGCCATGGAAAAGAAGTGAGCTGATGGGTAAGTAATTACCAATTCAGTGGTTGCTCATCAGGGAGATAAAATGGAGTTTGATGTTGAAAAGACTGTTGCTTATTGGTTAGATGGGGCAGAGTATGATATGGGTGTAGCAGATGCTATGTATCAAACAGAGAAGTTTCCTTATGCCCTTTTTATGGGACATTTAGCATTAGAGAAGCTGCTTAAGGCTCTTGTGGTCAAGACCTCAAGAGAACATGCTCCATATACTCATTCTCTGCCATTATTGGCTGAAAAATCGAGACTCTCTATTCCTGAATCAATTCTCATCAAATTAAGAGAATTTATGGAATTTCACCTTGAAGCCCGCTATCCTAAAACAAATAGGGCTTTCTATGATAAATGTACCACATCCTATACAAAGGTAAAGATGGGTGAGATTAAAGAGGTATTCCAATGGTTGAAGAATCAATTATAAAAGATATCGAAAGATTTGCCCATGCTCTGGAAAAAGAAGGGGTTGATGTTAATAAAATTATCCTTTATGGCTCTCATAGAGAGGGAAGAGCAAGAATAGATAGTGATATTGATATAGCAGTAGTTTCCAGAGATTTTGGGAAAGATCCAACAGAAGAGGGAATGAATCTTTTTAGGGTTGCCTGTGAGATTGATCCAAGAATGGAGCCTGTTCCCATCTCTTTAGAGTCTTATGAGAATGATACATGGGTGCCTTTGATATATGATATTCGTCAGAAAGGAATGGAGGTATACACTGGGACATTGTCAAGTTTGAAAATGTAAATTAATAACAGCCTGTTTAAGACTGAGAGCGGTGTGCAATGTGCTGAAGCGGTAACCTATGAAGACATGGTGAATAACCCCATAGAGAAGCTAATGAAAAATTATATGACGATATACTTAATAATCCAAGGCAATATTTATGTTTGAAAAATTAAAGCAATTAAAAGATGAATATGATGATTTAACCCATAAATTAGCAGACACATCCATTATGACCGATATGTCAGCATACCAGAGTTATGCCAAAAAAAGGTCGCAAATAGAACCGCTTGTAGAAAAATGGATGGAATATGAGGGGATAGAGCAAGAAATTTCTTCGTGTAATTCATTGTTGGGCAATGAACACGATGAGGAATTGAGAAAAATGGCTCTTGATGAGATTGAGGGGTTAGAAGAAAGAAAGGGTGTGTTAATCAAGCAGATTGAGGATATACTTATGCCTGATGAGGATGCTCAATATAAAAACAGGGATTTTATCATGGAAATCAGGGCTGGTACAGGGGGAGAAGAATCAGGGCTTTTTGCCGGGGATCTCTTTCGGATGTATTCCCGATATATTCAAAACATGGGCTGGAAAATGGATGTCGTAGATTCAAATCCTACAGAGATAGGAGGGTTTAAGGAGATAGTTTTTTCTGTAGAGGGCGAAAATGCCTATAATTGTCTCAAATTTGAGAGTGGAACACATCGTGTCCAACGAGTGCCAATCACAGAGACAGGTGGACGGGTACATACCTCAGCTGCTACGGTTGCAATATTGATTGAACCAGAGGATGTAGAGATAGAGGTTCGTCAAGAGGACCTAAGGATTGATGTGTATCGATCAACCGGAGCAGGCGGACAGCATGTTAATACTACTGATTCTGCCGTAAGGATTACCCATGTGCCCAGCGGGGTAGTTGTAACCTGTCAGGATGAAAGGTCCCAGCACAAGAACAAGGCAAAGGCAATGAAGGTTCTCAGGGCAAGATTATTTGCTCATGCAGAGGAGAAACAACAATCTGAGTTCTCTAATGTCCGTAAACTGCAGGTTGGAACAGGGGACAGAAGCGAGAAGATACGAACATATAACTATCCGCAAAACAGGATAACAGACCATCGTATTGGCTTGAGCCTTTACAAGCTCGAGATAATTATGGATGGGGACTTGAATGAAATGGTTGCAGCACTTGTTCAGGCAGCAAAAGAGCAGAGGGCAGAAGACAACAAATGACCACACTTGATGCCTTGCATGAGGCAATAGATTCCCTGAAGGCTGTGGGAATAGAAACAGCCGTAACAGATGCAGAGTGGCTGCTGGAGGATATTGTCTCTCAAGCACGGCATCAATTATACCTCCAAAATCGCCTCTTGACAGATGAAGAAAAAACCCATTATAGAGCATTAATAAAAAGACGATGTAACCATGAGCCTGTAGCATACATTATTGGACATAAGACATTTCTTGATTGGGAGTTTGTAGTCAGCTCTCAGGTACTTATCCCAAGATGGGAGACAGAGTTGTTGGTAAATGAGCTTTGCAAGCATTCTCATCCCTACTGGAGGGTTGGGATAGAT
This sequence comes from bacterium, assembly GCA_018814245.1. Taxonomy (GTDB): domain Bacteria; phylum UBA9089; class CG2-30-40-21; order CG2-30-40-21; family CG2-30-40-21; genus CG2-30-40-21. The sequence goes on along the minus strand of JAHIZN010000101.1, from coordinate 4,042 downwards.
ATTGGCACAGGAAGTGGGGCAATTGCAATCAGTCTGGCAAGGATGCTGCCTCATATTCAAGTTTATGCTACAGATATTTCGGAATCAGCAATACAGGTAGCATGGCTGAATGCTCAACGGCTTGATGTGTCAGACAGGATTACCTTTATTCAGGGAGACATGTTTTCTGTCTTAGACGGGCTTGAATTAGAGGGAAGGGTAAATTTTATTGTCTCTAATCCTCCATATATTACAACCAAAGAAATGGATGCTCTCCCCCCGGATGTCAGGGATTTTGAGCCAAGAACAGCATTGGATGGGGGTGAGGATGGGCTTGATTATTATAGAAAAATAATCAAGGATGCACCAGATTATCTTGTCCCAAAAGGCTATTTGGCACTTGAGGTTGGACCCGGTCAGGCAAAAGCTGTAGAAGAATTGATGCAAGAATGCTTCTTTGAAACGCAAATTATAAATGATCTGTGCCAGAGACAGCGAGTAGTATTTGGACAGATCTGATGGATGTGTACCCTTGATTAAAACAGACAAGATTCATCTTGATGCCTTAAAAGAGGTAGGTAATATCGGAGCAGGACAGGCAGCCTCTGGGCTTTCAGAGTTTATTGAGGAAAAATTAATACCTGCTCCTACGCAAGCAAGTATTTTATTAAGAGATAATGTAGCTGATTGGCTTGATACAAAGGGAACAGTAGTTATGGCCTGTTTTCATCTTTTGAGTGAGACATCAGGGAGGCTGTTATTGGTCATCCCAACGGATGATGTGCCTTCATTATTGGGATATAACCGACAATTAGATCATCTTATTACTGAGGATGATCTCCAATATCTTAAGAAAATAACTACTGTTATTATCTCTGACTATACTACTGCCATATCAACTTTTTTGGATATAGTATTAGTTGCTTATTCTCCAACCCTGATGGTGGAATCTCATGAAAACTTAGAAAATATATTAACACAAAATATTACAGAGAACGAGGAGCTGCTGTTATTTAAGACAGTGTTCAATAGATCCCCGTTGCTTACATCATGGACACAATTTTGGCTGATATTTGAGCATGAAACGCTAATAACTATGTTAAAGGCAGTGGATGGTCTTGCAGTGTTGTAGTAGAGTTCAAGATGTTGCGTCTCTACAAGCCTGATTGTATATTAATTGCACAGATCGAAATGGGAGAAGAACAATTATTATAGTATCGTGTCAACTTTAACTTGTCGTATAACCATTCGTAGGGACATCCCTGCCAGAGGTGCTCTCCTCTTGTGGGTGTCCGGTCCGTTAAGCAGGGACAAGCCCTGCAGCTACGATGTGATCGATTGTTGTGTGTGGGAATCTTTGTAGCTGCGACCCTTGTGGTCGCTTATTGGTGGCAGAGACAGTGAGGCAGTACTTCTGTCACCCCCTGCATTCGCAGGGGCAGGCTCTGTCCATACATAATTAACTATGCGACAATTAACAGTTGACACGACAATAGGAGAAATTATATGAGCTTAAGAATTTACAATACGCTTACCAAAACAAAGGAAGTCTTTCAACCTTTGACACCAAACAAGGTGAAAATGTATGTTTGCGGTATTACACCTTATGACTCTTGCCATGTCGGACATGCCCGCTGCTATGTTGCCTTTGATGTTATCAGAAGGTATCTTGAATATAGCGGATATACTGTCACCTATATCCAGAACTTTACAGATATTGATGATAAGATAATAAACAGGGCGAAATTGAGAACCGTATCACCCTATGAGCTTTCAAAACAATATGAGGATGAGTACTTTGAGTGCATGGATGCCTTGGGGATAAAAAGGGCAGACATGTATCCATTGGTTACTGAGCATATCCTCGAGATAATTGAGATTGTTCAGGGATTGGTAGACAAGGGATACGCTTATGTGCTTAATGGAAGCGTCTATTTTGAGGTTTCTCGTTTTCCTGAGTATGGCAAGCTTTCCGGCAGGAGGGTTGAAGATTTATTGGCTGGGGCAAGGGTTGAGGTAGATGAACACAAAAGACACTCATCTGATTTTGCCTTATGGAAGGATGCTAAACTTGGCGAGCCTTCATGGGATAGCCCATGGGGTAAGGGACGGCCGGGCTGGCACATTGAGTGTTCGGCTATGGCACGAAAGTATCTGGGGGATACCTTTGATATACATGGTGGTGGACAGGATTTGATATTTCCGCATCATGAAAATGAAATAGCCCAGTCTGAAGGCTATACAGGACAACCACTTGCCAAATACTGGCTTCATAATGGGTTTGTTACTGTAAACAAGGAAAAAATGTCCAAATCCCTTGGTAATTTCTTTGTCCTTAAAGAGGCAATTGCCCAATATCATCCACAGGTAGTCAGGCTATTCTTATTAACCACCCACTATCGTTCGCCAATAAATTTTAGTCAGGAAGGATTGGATATGGCAAAGGCAAGTCTGGAGAGGTGCTATAACCTTACGGATAAGTTGAGGGAGATGGGGTGTCTTGAGTTTAACCCTGAGGGAATTACCGCTAATATTGCAGAGATAACCCATGGTTATCCAGAGGCGGGTGAATATATTGAAGAGATACTGAAAGCCGAGGATTGTTTTCAGGCAGCCATGGATGATGACCTCAACTTTCCAGAGGCATTGGCTGTCATACATGAGCTTATCACTGCAACCAACAAGCTCATCTCAGTCGTTGTTGCTAATGAAGCAATCATGATGTCAGGGAAGGTGTTTTTGCAATACTCTGCCCATCTGCTTACCCAATTGGCTGAAAATGTGCTGGGAATCCGTGTGCAGAGGCAAAGATTGGGACAAGAATGTGACAGCAAGAATGCGTTGGTTGATAACCTCCTGCAGCTCATCATTGACCTGCGGCAGACTGCAAAGGAGACAAAAAACTTCCCAATGGCTGACACTATTCGGGACAGGCTAAAGGCATTAGATATTATCCTTGAGGATACACCCAAAGGGACAAGGTGGAAGTGGAAGTAGGCGTTCAGCTGTCAGCGGTCAGCAAAAACCATTTTGCCGGTGCCGGCAAAGTGCTCAAAGATAGAAAAGGTATGGTGTGCGAATGATAGAATTAAAAAAGATATTTGAAAATCTTGGCATGAATGACCAAAATGGTCTGTATATAATTGCCGAAAATAAATGGCAAGAGATTTTACCTGCTCGACAGGCTGTTACGGAATGCGACTTTTTGTCATTTCGAGGTAATCCGAGAAATCTTAACCTGTTGGGAATCAACGAGTTGAGATTCCTCACATTAGTTCGGAATGACGCTTTAACCTATTCCGTAACAGCCTGTCGAATAGAATGGTTAATTAAGGAAAAGTTAAAACCTGCTGCTTTTTTCTGTATCGAAAAAAAACCAATAGTTTTGTTTTATGATTCTCCTAAAGATAGGGAAACTATATTTAAGGCTATATGGAACTTCAATGAGTCACCAATAGTTATTATTAATGAACCAAATACAGTAGAGATTTTTAACGGACTTTCATATCTGAAAGAAGGAAAGATTCTTGAAAAACTGGGAGATGGATCTAATCTGGGTTTATTTTCTTATTTTGAATTAGTAACAGGTAAAACATGGGAAGAATATAGAAATAAATTTGAATATCAAAAAAGGGTTGATTATAAATTACTAAAAAATATACAATCTGCAAGGGAAGTACTTATTGATAAATATAAAATTGATAATTTTATAGCTAATGCCCTTATTGGAAAATGCATATTTGTTCGTTATTTAATAGATCGTAAGGTGAGAATCAACTTTGATGGTAATTTGCGAGAATGGACTATACTGAACCCATGAGGATGTAGACAGGTTGTTATGAGAATCTTAGCAGGTGAATGGTTGTGTGGCTGAGATGGGATGGAGCGTAGCGGAATCCCATCTCAGCAGCAATTCTCGGTGGACAATTGACCGTGCAACAATCTAATATTGTATACAATGATTGCCTGTATTGCCTTAAAGATATTCCAATTGACAAGGCAATCGACCGTCAGCATGCAAAAACATTAGGCAATATGTGATATTTATGCCCTAAATAGGTTG
>JAHIZN010000100.1 GCA_018814245.1 bacterium | reverse complement strand
TACAGCTACTGACCCAAATGGTGATCCTTTGGGCTACGCATGGACACCTGACGCCGGCACGATTCTCGGCACAGGCTCACAGGTTGCATGGATAACACCACTGCCATCCGGCACATATTCCGTCACCTGCTCGGTATCTGATGGCAAGGGTGGAACAAGCAGCAACAGCGTAAGCGTAGTGGTAACAAACCAGCCGCCAACAATTGGCAGCCTCACAGCCGTACCAACAACGCTTGCACCTGACAGCATATCCACCATCACCTGTACAGCTACTGACCCAAATGGTGATCCTTTGGGCTACGCATGGACACCTGACGCCGGCACGATTCTTGGCACAGGCTCACAGGTTGAATGGATAGTACCACTGCCATCCGGCACATATTCTGTCACCTGTTTGGTATCTGACGGCAAGGCAGGAACAAGCAGCAACAGCGTAAGCGTAGTGGTAACAAACCAGCCGCCAACAATTGACAGCCTCACAGCCGTACCAACAACGCTTGCACCTGGCAGCATATCCACCATCACCTGTACAGCTACTGACCCAAATGGTGATCCTTTGGGCTACGCATGGACACCTGACGCCGGCACGATTCTCGGCACAGGCTCACAGGTTGCATGGATAACACCACTGCCATCCGGCACATATTCCGTCACCTGCGAGGTATCTGACGGCAAGGGTGGGACAAGCAGCCAAAGCGTGATCATAACTGTCACAAACCAGTTGCCGGTAATTAGCAGCCTTACAGCCGTACCAGCAACGCTTGCCCCTGGCAGCACATCTCTCATCACCTGCACAGCCACTGACCCAAATGATGATACGCTTGGCTACATATGGACACCTGACGCCGGCACAATCACCGACACTGGTTCACAGGTTACATGGATAGCACCACTGCCATCCGGCACATATTCCGTCACTTGCTCGGTATCTGATGGCAAGGCAGGAACAAGCAGCAACAGCGTAAGCGTAGTGGTAACAAACCAGCCGCCGGTAATTGGCAGCCTCACAGCAAGCCCAGCAACGATTGCTCCTGGTGGTTCGTCCACTATTATCTGCATAGCCACTGATCCAAACAATGATACGCTTGGCTACATATGGACATCTGACGCCGGCACAATCACCGACACTGGTTCACAGGCTGTCTGGATAGCACCATTATCAAACGGCACATATACTATTCGCTGCAAGGTGTTTGATGAAAATAATGAAATAACACAAAAAGATATAATTGTATATGTAGATAGTAAAGTAGTCTGGACATTTCTTGCCGATAACTATATCTCTTCTTCTCCAGCTATTGGTACTGATGGCACCATTTATGTTGGCTCAGATGATCATAAGCTTTACATCCTCAATCAAAATGGAACAATGAGAGGGAGTGTAACCACTGGTGGTGCTGTTTCTTCTTCCCCGGCTATTGGCACTGACGGTACCATCTATGTTGGTTCATGGGACAAGTATCTCTATGCTATAACTCCAGATGGTGCAGCGAAATGGAAATTTCAAGCAAATGATGTAATATCTTCTTCTCCGGCTATTGGCACTGATGGTACTATTTATGTTGGTTCATGGGGCAACTATCTTTATGCTATAGACTCGAATGGATCAGAGACATGGCGCATTGAAACAGATGATAAAATATATTCTTCCCCAGCTATTGGCACTGACGGTACCATCTATGTTGGATTTGGTTATAATCTCTATGCCATTGCCCCGATTGGAACTATAACATGGGAATTTAGCACTGATCCCAATAGCAGTATTTTTAAATCTTCTCCAGCCATTGGCACTGATGGCACTATCTATATTGGCTCATGGGAGGGCATTTTGTATGCCATAGCACCCAATAATGGATCAATGACATGGAGTCGTGATATTGGTTCTAAAATAGATTCTTCTCCTGTTATTGGCACTGATGGCACTATCTATATTGGTTCATGGGACAATAAACTTTATGCTATAAACCCGGATGGAACAGAGAAATGGGAATTTACTACTGATGGGGATGTTGATTCATCTCCAGCTATTGGAGACGATGGTACTATTTATGTTGGTTCATGTGATAATAAAATTTATGCTATAAACCCAAATGGAACGAAGAAATGGGAATTTGCAACAGGTGGTTATGTCCGCTCTTCTCCAGCCATTGGAGCAGATGGAAAGATTTATGTTGGCTCATATGATCATAGATTTTATGCTATAACCTGCGGCAGTACTTTGGCCAATACCCCGTGGCCCATGTTCCATAAGAATCTTCAGCATACGGGGAGGACAGATTAATAACGGCTCTTTCTTGCCTCAAATTGGTAGCACTTTGTAACGAAAGAAGAAAGAACCACAAAGGGTGTAATCTATGGGGAAAATAATTGTAACAAAGCAGGAATAATTGCAAAATGAGGATAAACCGGCAAGGGTGATATCTTACAGAATTCACACCCTTTGGGGTTCTTTCTTTGCAAACAAGTGGTGATTTTTTAATTACACAGGTTGATTTATTGCCACAAAATTCTCAGAAGAACAAATAAAGGATAAATAAATGAAAAAGACACTACTTGAATATCTGATCTGTCCGTTTTGTGCTAAAGGCTTGCAGGTAGATACGGTAATTAATGTTAGCGATACCACGATTATTGATGGGATATTAAGATGTCCATGCCGCAGGTATCCTATTATTTCAGGCATATTGTATATGCAATGGGATGAACTGGGTCAGGCAGCATTGAGACTTTTGGATAAGAAAAAAACACATGCTGCCCTCTATCTGATGCTTGAAGGCAGGATGATGAAAAAGGTTGTTGGTCTGACCAAAAGGCTTCATTTTCGCCTGAGCTTCTGGAAGATAATCAGTTTTTGGAATTGGAAATATTGGACAGCTTATTTGCGATACCGATTCTCTGCCCCAAACTTTATTTGTTCACAGTCACTCATGCCAGTGATAAAAGAGGCTGGAGGGTATATGTTGGATGTGTGTGCTGGGGTTGGACATTTTGCCTTTACTGCAACAAAGCATATTTCTGCCACTAAAATAGTTTGCGTAGAAAGACGATTCACAAGTCTTTACTTTGCCCGGGAGTTTTTTGTCCATCAGGCAGCGGGATATATTGTTTGGGATGCAGAGCAAATGCTTCCATTTGTCGATGGATTTTTTAATAGCGTTGTTTGTCTTGATAGTTTTCATTACATAGACACAAAATATCTGTTTAGCAAGGAGATGATGCGGGTTTTGAATAAGGATGGTATCCTGCTCATTCCTCACATTCACAATTCAGATGTGTCTAATGTTCTTCCCGGCACACCCTTAAGCCCATCTCATTACCAGAGTCTATTTAGTGATTTTGAGATAAGAATGATTCCGGAAGAGAAAATGTTAAGGGATTTGTTATCAGAATGTATCATGGATCTTACTCATATGAAAGATGAGATCGTATCTGTCAAAGATTGTTATTCTCTGACAGAAGGCAGCACCTCTGACAGGGGGGTGGTTTCTGTCATGTCAGTGGATAGGGCAGCAGCCATTACCCTTGCAGTAAGTAAAAGTGACAGGTATTTCAAAAAGTATCCCACAGATATGCTGTTTGAACCTTCACCTGCAAATCTAATAGTTAACCCCATATACAAGGTCAGGAAATGCAGGGAAGGTATCCGACTTAAACTCAAATTCCCATGCCGACTTTATAAAGAAGAGTTTCCGCTTATTGAAAGGTATTTTGAAAAAAAGCTGTTTATTAGCAATGAGGAGCTTAAGGATGAGGAGAAAAGAATGATGCTGCGGAAAAGGTTTGTTCTGGTGGATGTACCCTTAAGGTTTATGAGTCGTCAATCAGTATAATCACAAGCAAGGGATCAGGATGATCAAGTGTTGTATGTATGCAATCCGATAAATAACTTGACATAACAGCAGTAACAATTTCACGCAAAGGAGCGCAAAGTAAGAAAAATCGCAAAGATCGCAGAGAATTATAGCTGATAAATTGAAAGACGAAAATTCGACAGGATTGTAAATAAATTATAATCCTTTGCATTCTTTGCGTGAAATCTTTGCGTTCTTTGCGTGAAAAGAAAGGTATCACCAATTTACTATCTTTAGCTGGTTCGCAACTATTTCATCTTGACTGTTAAGTAGATTTGTGGTATACTAAAAACATGACAACTATTCAGGCATAAAAATGGTTAGGGCAGAGACAGAGAGGTAGTACCCCTGTCACCCGTCGTTCTGATACTAATGTTGTGTCAACCTTAATTTGACGCATAACAATTTGTAGGGACATCCCTGCCAGAGAGGCTCTCCTCTTGTGGGTGTCCATTAAGCAGGGACAAGACCTGCAGCTACATTGTAATCGATTGTTGCGTGTGGGAATCTTTGTAGCTGCGACCCTTGTGGTCGCTTATTGGTGGGGCAGAGACAGGGAGGCAGCACCCCTGTCACCCATCGTTCTGATACTACAAAGAATTGACTGAATAGTTGCAAAATTTATTACAAAATAAAGGATAGAGGCATAAAAATATGATTTCTACTAATAATGTATCGCTGCAATTTGGTCAACGAAAGCTCTTTGCTGAGGTAAACATTATCTTTACGACAGGTAATTGTTATGGATTGATTGGCGCCAATGGTTCGGGTAAATCGACATTCTTAAAGATCCTTGCGGGTGAGGTCAATTCTTCTACTGGAAATATTGTTGTCTCTCCTGGTAAACGAATCTCTACGCTAAAACAGGATCAGTTTGCTTTTGATGAATATGAGGTGTTGACTACGGTTATTATGGGGCATAAAAAGCTTTACGAAATTATACTTGAAAAAGACAGACTGTATTCCAAGACGCCTTTTACGGATGCGGATGGGATGCAAGTTGCAGAGCTTGAGGGAGAATTTACTGAACTACAGGGATGGAACGCTGAATCTGATGCAGCTAAGCTGTTAATTGAGCTTGGCATTGAGGAATCACTGCACACGATACAGATGAAACAGTTAGAAGCAGGGCAAAAGGTACGGGTATTATTAGCTCAGGCATTATTCGGCAATCCTGATATCCTGTTATTGGATGAACCTACCAACTATCTGGATGTTGAGTCAAGCATGTGGCTTGAGGAATTCCTCTGCAATTTTGATAATATTGCTATTATTGTTTCACATGATCGGCATTTTCTTGATAAAGTCTGCACCCATATTGCGGATATTGATTTTGGCAAGATACATATTCATCCCGGCAATTATACCTTTTGGTCAGAAGCAAGCCAGCTTGCGACACAGCAACGCAGTAAATCCAGCAAAAAGATAGAAGACCAGCGAAAAGAATTGAAAGAATTTATTGCACGGTTTTCCAGTAATGCATCCAAAGCAAAGCAGGCTACCAGCCGCAAAAAGATCCTTGAAAAACTTACCATAGATGAGTTTGAACCTTCTTCCCGTAAGTATCCTTATATCAATTTTGAACAGGAACGCGAGGCAGGTGACGAACTTCTGAATATAAGCAATCTGTCTAAGACGGTTGATGAACAGGTTATGTTTAAGAAATTGAATATTACCATCAAAAAAGGCGATAAGGTTGCTTTTGTAGGCACAAATGATCTTGCCAAGACAACACTTTTTCAGATTTTGATGAATGAGAGCAAGGCTGATAGTGGATTTTTTAAGTGGAGTTCTACAACCAAACAAGCGTATTATCCAAGAGATAATGCCGCATTTTTTAATAATGTGGAGCTATCTGTTCTTAATTGGCTCAGACAGTATTCAGTAAATACTGACGAGGAATTTATCCGTGCTTTTTTAGGCCGGATGCTTTTTTCAGGTGAAGATTCTCTTAAGTTGGTAAATGTACTGTCCGGTGGAGAAAAAGCAAAGTGTATGTTAGCCCGAATGATGGTTGCGCAGCCAAATGTGCTTATTCTGGATGAACCGACCAATCACCTTGATCTTGAAGCAATCACATCCCTGAACGAGGGAATGAAGAGGTTTCCAGGGACAATCTTGTTTTCTTCTCACGATCATCAGTTAGTCCAAACTGTAGCCAATCGCATCATCGAGATTGCACCCAAAGGGTATATTGACAGTGTAGATACAACCTTTGATGAATATCTGTCCAGTGAGCGGATGAAACAGCAACGACATGCATTGTATGCAATTACTCACTAATGTTGTATCAGCTCTCAATTGTTGGATAGTTTAATATGTGTGGTGTTGTGTCAATCTTAATTTGACGCATAGCAATTTGTAGGGACATCCCTGCCAGAGAGGCTCCCTCCTTGTGGGTATCTGTTAAACAGGGACAAGGGAGTAGCACCCCTGTCACCCTGTAGCTACGATGTGATCGATTGTTGTGTGTGAGAATCTTTGTAGCTGCGACCTGCCAGAGGTGCTCTCCTCTTGTGGTCGCTTATTGGTGGGGCAGAAACAGGGGAGGCAGCACCTCTGTCACCCCCTGCATTCGCAGGAGCAGGCTCTGTCCGTGTAAATGTATGATTGTAGACTTGGTGTATCTACGATCTATTCTTGAATCATGCCCACTTTTTCAGCAGCAACAACCCATCGGGAATAGATGTAGGAAAGAAAATCACCATATAATCGCTCCTCACATTCTATATACTTTAAGGAAAAATCAACAAGCAAGTCTTTTATTTCTGCAGCATCAAAAAAGTGTTGAGGCAATCCTTCTTCGATATTTCCGTTAATCAAAAAGGTATTATGTTCCACCTCATCTCCACGCCCACAATCTGTATCTCTGGTAGATCGCAGGCTTAAAAAGATAAGCCCTTCAGGTTTTAGCACCCTGTCAATCTCGGAGATAGCTGTTTCAGTATCATCAAAAAAGAGATGATCGAGTACCCCAACGCAAATGACAGCATCAAAATATTCATCAGGATACGGGATAGCGGTAACACAACCTTTTTTTAATTCCGGGGCATCGCTATTTGTAGTAACAAAAAGCCCTTCTCTCATCAGAGGTGTTAGCTCTTTTAGCCATTTATCAGCAATATCAAGTGATTTTTGAGATATATCTATGCCGCAAACACGAAATCCCTCTTTGGCAAGATAGATAGTATGCTTGCCATTGCCGCAACCAACATCTAATATTCTTCCTACTCTTTTGCCTTCCCTTTTTACGGTAGAATTTATGAATCTTACAACACTTTCACTCGGATACCAGATAAGGTCTGCCATATCAGCATAAAACTTATCCCATTCCCTCTCCCATTGTTGAATATGTTTCATAGCTGTCACCTCCATGACTTAGCCCTCTTATTATACCTAATCAATGTCCTCAAAGTCAAGTAAAATTCCATAGTTTTGGTAATTTTCATTTTGAAACGCACAGCTTGCAAAGTTTTCGGTAACCGTTCAGGTAGTGTAAGAAAAGGAGATGTGGGGGATTATGGAGGAGATAAGGAGATATAGGGATTAGAAAAATATGAGGATAATACAACTTATCTTCTTAGGAATGATAACTCTGTAATCTTCCCTTCGATTTTAAGGCATTGATTATATTATTATCCCCATATCTCATGTCATATATCCATATCCCCCTTCTTACACTTTTAATGTTATAGCCTGAACGATTACAGTTTTCGCAAATTCCACAGAGGTAAGGTTAAAAAATGAGAAAATGATGAAAATCTCATCTTTTTCTTTCTTTCTCTGCGTTCTTTGCGAGAATCTTTTTTCCATAATGAGAATTGCTGCTTGACAGATGTCTGTAATGGGTGATATACTATCGTTGTGATGAGATTTCGGATTGATGGTGAATTATGTCAAAACAAGACATGCCTCTTGCCGTAAGGATGAGACCAATAACAATAGATGAGTTTGTGGGGCAGGCTCATATCTTGTCTTCAGGTAAGTTGTTGCGTCGAGCCATTGAATCTGACAGGATAACATCCCTTATCCTTTATGGTCCTCCCGGGTGTGGCAAGACAACCCTTTCACAGATAATTGCCAATACCACTAAATCTGCCTTTGGGCAATTAAATGCTGTCACGGCAGGGGTGGCAGAGATTCGGAAATTCCTGGCTGATGCCCTGGAACGAAAAAGGCGAACTCAGCAAAAAACTATCCTTTTAATAGAAGAGATTCATCGATTCAGCAAACCTCAACAGGATGCCCTTCTGCCAGATGTTGAGCATGGCAATATTGTCTTGATTGGCACCACTACAGCTAACCCATTCTTCACCATTTCCTCACCACTAATCTCAAGGTCACAGGTTTTTGAACTTAAGCCCTTGAGTATTGAAGAGCTGCGGACAATATTAATCGTCAGTATTCAGAATGCGGAACAAGGGTTGGGACAATATCATGTGGATATTAGCCCTGAAGCAGTTGAGCACCTGATTAATATATGTGATGGCGATGCCAGAAGGATGCTTACAGCACTGGAGATTGGCGTTATTACTACCCTGCCGGACAAGCAGGGCATTATCCAATTTACCCTTAAAACTGCAGAGGAATCCATCCAGAAAAAGGCTATTGTCTACGATCAGAAGGGGGATAATCACTATGATACCATCTCTGCCTTTATCAAGAGTATGCGGGGAAGCAATCCGGATGCTGCCCTGTATTGGCTGGCAAAGATGTTATGTGCTGGGGAAGATCCAAGATTTATTGTCAGAAGGATGGTTATTTGTGCGGCAGAGGATGTTGGCAATGCAGATCCTCATGCCTTGCTCGTTGCCCATGCTGCTGCTCAAAGTTTAGAATATGTCGGGCTGCCGGAGGCAGAAATAATCATGGCTCATGCAGCAACCTATATTGCCTCTGCCCCAAAGAGTAATGCCTCTTATGCAGGCATTAAAGAGGCAAAAAAGGATGTAGAAATGGGGAGAACTCTGGATGTACCCACACACCTTAAGGACGCACACTATCCTGGAGCAAAAATACTTGGGCATGGTGAAGGCTATAAATATAGTCATGACTATCAGGGACACTTTGTGAAACAGGAGTATATGCCCAATCAAAGGATATATTACCACCCTTCAGATCAGGGATATGAAATGAAAATAAAGGAGAGGTTGAGAAAATGGCGGGAATAACTTATAGGGATGCAGGTGTAAATATTGATGCTGGTAATGAGTTTATACAGAGGATTAAACGAATGGTGCCCGGGACATTTCAGTCACCGAAAAGATGCTGGGATGTTTTGGGTGGGGTTGGCGGGTTCAGCGGGCTGCTTAAGTTAGATTGGCAAAGATTCTCTGAGCCTATTCTGGTCTCTGGATGTGATGGCGTGGGGACAAAGATAAATATTGCCCAATTGGTCAATAAACACGACACTATCGGGATTGACTTGGTAGCCATGTGTGTTAATGACCTGTTGGTCTATGGAGCCACACCCCTCTTTTTTCTGGATTATCTTGCCACAGGGAAATTAGATGTTGATACAGCAGAGGCAATTATTTCCGGCATAGTAACTGGCTGCAAACAGGCAGGGTGTGCCCTGCTTGGTGGTGAAACAGCTGAGATGCCTGGTATGTATAAAGATGGCGAGTATGATCTGGCAGGGTTTGTGGTCGGGGTTGTTGATAAACCATTGATTATCGATGGCTCTAAGATAACTGAAGGGGATGTGGTTATTGGGCTTGCCTCATCAGGGATTCATTCCAACGGCTATTCGCTTGTACGAAAGCTATTAAGCGAGGAAGAGCTTATCTCTATGAGCGATACTTTGCTTGCACCTACTAAAATTTACCATTTTCTGCCTGAGATAGCCAAGGCAATGGAGATAAAGGGCATGGCTCATATTACAGGTGGTGGGTTTATTGACAATATCCCACGGATCCTTCCTCCTGACACAGGGGTAGATATTGAAAAAGGCACATGGCATATCCACGAGATATTTAATTTGTTGCAGCAAAAGGGAAATATTACGGAAATCGAGATGTATCGAACATTTAATATGGGAATAGGCATGGTAATGGTTGTTTCTCCTTATATAGCTGAGGAGATAGAACAATCGTTGCAATTATTAGGTGAGGAAGCCTTTAGAATAGGCAGAATTGTAAAAAGAAAAGAGGGTGAATGTTTGGTAAATATCAGATAATATATCTTGTTGTATTTCATAGGGTTATCGAGATGGTTAGCATTCTGTTCAGAATAAATAGAAAAATAAATGAAAAAAAATACTTGACAAAATCACAAAGTGATAGTATAATATAAAAATAGACAATAAGTCAACAAGGTCTTAAATACAAACGACTGGTCTTTGAAAACTGAATAGATGTATGGGTCAACGTTTAAGTTTTGAGAAAATAAAATTTTATGAAGAGTTTGATTCTGGCTCAGAATGAACGCTGGCGGCGTGCTTAACACATGCAAGTCGAACGGTCATTATTGACAAAGGAGATAGCTTGCTATTTCCGGAGTCGATTTTGATAGTGGCGCACGGGTGAGTAATATATGGACAATCTACCTTCAGGAATGGGATAACCCTCCGAAAGGGGAGCTAATACCGTATGCGATTATAGCTACACATGTTTTTATAATTAAAGGTGGCCTCTGTTTACAAGCTATTACCTGAAAATGAGTCCATATCCTATTAGTTAGTTGGTGGGGTAACGGCCTACCAAGACGATGATGGGTAGCCGGTCTGAGAGGATGATCGGCCACACTGGAACTGAGACACGGTCCAGACTCCTACGGGAGGCAGCAGTGAGGAATTTTGCGCAATGGGGGAAACCCTGACGCAGCGACGCCGCGTGGGTGATGAAGGTTTTCGGATCGTAAAGCCCTTTCGGGTGGGAAGAATAAAGGATAGGTAAATAATCTATTCTGATGACGGTACCACAAGAAGAAGCCTCGGCCAACTACGTGCCAGCAGCCGCGGTAATACGTATGAGGCAAGCGTTATTCGGAATTATTGGGCGTAAAGGGTGCCTAGGTGGTTAAATAAGTCAGGTGTGAAAACTAGAGGCTTAACCTCGAGATTGCATTTGATACTGTTTGACTTGAGTACAGGAGAGGAGAGTGGAATTCCCGGTGTAGCGGTGAAATGCGTAGATATCGGGAGGAATACCAGTGGCGAAGGCGGCTCTCTGGACTGATACTGACACTGACGCACGAAAGCCAGGGGAGCAAACGGGATTAGATACCCCGGTAGTCCTGGCTGTAAACGGTGAGCACTAGGTGTGGGAGGTATCGACCCCTCCCGTGTCGAAGTTAACACATTAAGTGCTCCGCCTGGGAAGTACGGCCGCAAGGTTGAAACTCAAAGGAATTGACGGGGGCCCGCACAAGCGGTGGAGTATGTGGTTCAATTCGACGCAACGCGAAGAACCTCACCGAGGCTTGACATGCTGATAGTAATGACTCGAAAGGGAAGTGACCC
>JAHIZN010000099.1 GCA_018814245.1 bacterium | reverse complement strand
CCCCAGCAGAGATGCTGGCTACAGGCTTGATCAATTAAGGGATTATAGTGAGGCTGGAAGTGTTTGCATTGGATTTGCAGGTGATTGGGGACACAAAAAATATTCTGATATAATTAGTCTTGCTCAATCAATGAATGGTTATCATGACCCAAAGACCGCATGGATTGGCGATAACTGGGATCAATTGCTCAGTGAGGGCAGGAAATGGCTGATTCGATTTGAGGATGATTTTCATGGAGAATCCGGGGATTTTTGGCCTGGTGAATACTCAAAGACTTATTACTATTGCCCAAGCAAAACATACGAGGGTGTGATTAAGGGCATACGAGGGGGGTGCAGCTATGCGGTTCATAATAATATCATCACTGGCTTGGAGTTTACAGCCTCCTGCGGTACACAAACCGCTATGATGGGTGAAACACTTGATGCCGCTCAGGGACAAGCAATTACCCTGACCATTCGTGTTCAGCCCGGCTCAGGCAGCCTTAATGGGATAGAGCTTATCTCTAACCTTACAGGCACAGCGGCATCGACCTGTGTGTTTACCTCAAATGAGTGGACAACACAAGGTGATTGGCGGCAAATGCAGTATAACTTCACAGCACCAAATCATAACTTCTATCTACGACTTCGCGGGAGTGCTACCACTACAGGAACTATTACCCCATGGTTTTATGCCAATCCAATCATAGGGAGTGTAACGCTTGCAGCAAGAGAACAGTTGATTATTACCATTGCTACCCGGACAACCCTTGGTACGATTAGCAGCCCACCCGTGCCCGGGGCAGATATTACCTATTGCCTTACCTATGAAAATACTGGGACACAGGCGATTCAAAGACTTAGCATCACAGATAAGCCTGACCTGACACATGCGGAATATGTCGCAGACAGCCTGCGAATGGGTACGGCTGGTTCAACATATGAGACGGCAAGGGAAAAAACCGATGATGATGATAATGATGATGCGGATTGGGATGGAACAATTGTAATATTTGATGTAGGCACTGTCCCGCCATCCTCAAGTGGACGGTTGTATTTCAGGGTGAGGATCAGGTGAGAAAAGTGGGGTGAAATATGAGCAAGGATGATCTGGAGATAGCAAAAAAGCTGCGAAGAGAGCTCAAAAAACAGTTTAATAAAATTGATGTTATGGTTTATGGATCAAGAGCACGAGGGGATAGTGAACCAGATTCTGATTTGGATGTTTGCGTTATTGTTGATAATTTCAACAAGACTACTCGGGACAAGGTGTTCACTATTGCTTGGGAACTGAGTCTTGAAGAAGGAGTGGTAATTACTCCATTGATTTTCGGACAAAAAGAATGGCAAAACTCTCCTATCATTGAGTCACCGATTTATAAGAATATTCAAAGAGAAGGGATCAAGGTATGAATGAAGGAATGAAAACCCTTATAATTTACCGAATCAAGCAGAGCGAGCAAGCTATTAAGGATGCTGACATTTTGTTAGACATGAATGGAAGCCCAAGAAGCGTGGTTAATCGAGCCTATTATGGTATGTTTTATTCTTGTCTTGCCCTGCTTGTAACATTGGGCAAGGGTAGTTCTAAACACAGTGGTGTCATAGGGCTTTTTGATGCAGAATTTGTAAAAAAAGGAATATTTCATAAGGAAATGAGTCGAGCCTTACATCAAGCTTTTGACCTTCGGCAGATGTCTGATTATAGAGAATTGATAGAGGTGGACATTGATGATGCAAAAGAGTTGCTTCAAGGAGCAAAAAAATTTATTGATGAGGTTAAGGAATACATCCTAAAGGAGATTAATGAATCGATTAAAGAATAGGATAATATGGATATTGCTGATTATCTGCTGTATACCTGCATTATCATGGGCAGAGGAGTTAACGATAATAAAGACAGCTGTTACAGCTATTGGTACAGAGCATGCTGTGTTAGAATGGGAAACAAATATTGAGACAACCGGTCAGGTGTTGTATCATCCTGTGCGGGAATTTCAAAATAACCTTGCCATAAGCATTGGTATGGCAACAACACATAGCGTGAGGTTGAACAAACTGCTTGCTGGTACAGCGTATCAGTACCAGCTAAGGGTCAAGGATGCAGATGGGCATACGGTGAATTCTGAGTGGGCAATATTTACCACCACCGGCATACCCTTGCCGCTGTTTGAGGAGATAGTCGTAGGCAGCCTGACCAAAACGACTGCTGTTGTCTTATGCAGGACAAATGTGCCCACCAAGCTGTGGGTGGAATATGGAACAACCACCGAAGATAGGCTGATGGTATCCGGTCCATTAAGGGACTGTTATCAGATAATGCTTGATGGATTACAGCCAGATACGCTGTATCACCTTCGACTGACAGCCTATGATAATGATTGTCATGAGGTAATCTCTGAACCTTGCAAATTTACAACCATGGAGGATAATATTGCCCTTCATGCAACGATTACGGGTACATTTGGAGAATGCCCTGATGACAAGTATGTCTCGCACGACAAGGGCTTTCTTGAGCGGATAACCGATGGTGATACTGGTTATTTTACCGGGATGGCAACATCCGGGGATGTTACCGCAGGTGATCAGTTTGTTATCATTGATCTGGGAAGCGTTCAGCCAATTGACAGGATACGGGTATACTGGCGAAGATTGGCTTATAGCCGGGATTATTCTCTTCTGCTGAGCAATGATGAAGAAAATTGGAGTGTGCTTGCCTCAGGAATTAATGCCGATGATGGTTTGGATGAGCGTTCAGATGCTGGTGATCCTATGAAGGTTGTAATGACACAAGGAGATGGGAAAGAGGCACGATTTGTTCAGGTCTTTGCGGCAAAGGGCAGTGATTTTTTTCACAAGCATGAGGAGTGGAGATTTGTGCAGATAATGGAGGTGAAAGTAATTAAAAATTATGAATTAAAAATTAAAAATTGAAGAAGAAAAGATGAGAGAGAGGGAATAAAATGCAGTCTATAATTTTTAATTTCCTCTTCCCTCTTCTCTCCTCATTTTTAATTTTTAATTCATAATTTTTAATTCTCTCGTATAAAGGTGGTGATGTAAGGGAATATCGCAGTTTGTTGAATGTCAATATGCAAATTAAAAATCAAGGAGGAATGGAAATGCGAAAGAATGTATTGTTATGGATAATTGGTGCAGCCTTGCTGTTTGGTGCACCAACACTATCGTTTGCCGGAACATGGACAAGCGGGACAACAGCAGGGGTAGATATTGTCAGCGGTGGTAATGCCGGTGCCACTGCTACAGCCGATGTAGCTGGTGATGTTGTGGCAACATTTAAGGTTGGCGGCAGCGGTACCAAGATCGCTACATGTGTTGTGGCAACCGTTACTGTAGGACAGATATACGGCGGCAGGTGGGGGACATTAACAGCTGATCAGCAGGGCTTGCCAGCAGCAATGGTTGATTATGAGTATCAACTGATCAATATGGGTAATGCTACGGATAATTTCACCCTTAATGCTACGGGATTGCCATCAGGTTGGACTGCAAGCATGTTAAAAAATGGGGGCACAATTAGCGACTTATCCGTGGCTGAGGATGCTATGTCAACATTTACTGTACGGGTAACCATACCGGATTCTGCTAATGACAATGCTACGGGCGTAATCGTTGTTACTGCCAACTCAATGGGAAGTGATGGGGCAGAGTATACTGTTGAACCATGGCAGTATGGTGGTGCTGATAGCTTAACCGATAGTGCTACCACGACCTGCAGCTCAGCCATAATTGCCTTAACAAAGGCAGCTCAGGTGGGAACAGCAACTGGTTATAATGGACTCAATGCAAATGTACCTGGCTCACTTGTAACCTATTGCCTTGAGTATCACAATAACGGAAGTGCAAATGCCACTGATGTTACTGTAACCGATATGATCCCGAGTCATACCACTTATGTTGCTAACAGTATTAAGATGGGGACAGTTGGAGATACATATACTGTGGCAACAAGCAAGGATGATAATGCAAGTGATGAGTCAGCACCATGTGCTAACTGGAATGCAACAGTTACTGGTGCAGTAACATTCAACTTAGGGATCGTAGCTGCGGGCACATCCGGCAGATTATACTATCAGGTGAGAATTGACTAATAGCAGCCTGTAGGGGCAGACCTATGTGTCTGCCCTTCTTGTTCTTGCTGGCACGCAAAGGGCAACCACAGGCAGACTGTGTGAAAACTCAGGATTTGGGCATCAATGTTACGACAGATTAACGAGAAGAGAAAGAACCACAAAGGGTGTAATATCTTAGGGAGAATAATTCAACGATAATAAGGTAAAGATAGCTTGATGAGGGTTCATCTTAAGAATTTACACCCTTTGTGGCTCTTTCTCTATAGCGAGATTGACACGACAGATTGTGCTACAACAGATTGTAGAGACAGAGGGCAGGCACTGGGGACTTGCCCCTACTGGCAATTATCGTGAACTTGAGTTTTCACACAGTCTGCAGGGGGTTGCCCATACAAATCAAATGTTACGACCCGTGGAGGTTATGGATTTGCAGCGATTATTAATTATTCCCAAGTTAATATTGATGGGGGCATGTCTGTGGAGTGTTCTCATGATTTCTACGCCATTGGTGTGTGCTGAACCTACACCTTGTGGGACAGCTATCACCAATGGCGGGGATAATGGTACTGCTGTGTTCGTTGATGGGGTTAATCAGCCAGGGGATGTGGTACTCAGGTATAATAACAACAAGGCAATCACCTGCCTGCCGACAACCCTTACCGTTGGACAGGTGTATGAAATAGGCATGACAAATACCACAGGTCAAATACAGGATGTATCCATCGGCAGCAATGCTGTATATTACCATTACAGAATAACAAATACAGGTAATGGTGCAGATGATATTTACCTCTCAGCCTTATTGGTGGGCAATGGCGGCACATGGACAGCCTTGTTTGTTGAAAACCAGCAGGGTACTGCCGCAATCTCTTCACTCCACATTAACCCAAACCAAACACGATCCTTTTATCTCAAGGCTATACCGCCAACAGGTGCTATAACAGGCAGTTGTACGGTTAAGGTAACTGCAACGGACTCATATTTTCATACCCATACTATCGGAGACGGCTGGCCCCAGGGACAGGATGCAGATACACGGCAGGATGTGGTGGTTATTAACATCATGCCACCACCTGGTCAATTAATCGAGGAGAAGCATTGGGGAGAGGTAAAATCTCAGGATAATGCGGCAGTGGTGATGATTCCGCCATCTGTGCTGCCTGAAGATGTTTTTGTAAGCATAACCCCGGTGGCAACAACATCAGTTGTATCCACGGGCATGATTGCGGCAATAGCTGATCCTTCCATGCAGCCAATACCAGGAACAGTAACCTATGAATTCAAGGCTGTTGGTACCAGTAATCAGGTTGTTAAACAATTCAAGGAGAAGATAACCATAAGCATTGCATACCCGGATAATAATCAGGACGGTTTTGTTGATGGTACAACCATCCCTGAAACTACCTTGCGGATATTCAGATTAAATGAGCAAACTCATCGTTTTGAGATAATTCCAGACTCATGGGTTGAACCAGAGGCAAACAGGGTCGTGGCTACTGTGGATCATTTCTCGTATTATTCTATATTAGCCTATACCCCAAAGGTAGCTGGTATCTCAGAGGTGGTAAACTACCCCAACCCATTTGACATGACCACAGACAACTACATGACCTTTGGTCCATTACCCATGGATGAAGGCGTAATTGTTGAAATATACACCTTAGATGGTGAGCTTGTCCAAACATTAACAGCACAGAACGGTGTATGTATCTGGAATGGTCAGAATGAAAATGGGGATACGGTCTCAAGTGGCATGTATATTTATATGGTGAAGATGAAGGCACAAAGGAAAGTGGGCAAGATGACGGTGATAAGATAATTATGAATTATTAATTATGAATTATTAATTATGGAGAAGGAAGGAAACCCATGTACCTTGTGGAGACAGCACCTCTGTTATTTGTTTATTCCTTCATTCATAATTCATAATTCATAATTTATAATTCTACTAAGTGTCGAGGTGAAAATGAATAAATTAAAACTAACTGTATTGACAATCTTAACATTAGCCTCAACTGCTCACGCAGATGACCCGGGTGTTACTGGCAATGCCTTTTTGAATATTGGCATGGGTGCCAGGGCAACAGGAATGGGTGGGGCATTTTGTGCCGTAGCTGATGATGCGAGCAGCAACTACTGGAATCCTGCCGGATTATGCGGGATAAAAAGGCAGGAGTTATCATTCATGCATACCCAGTGGCTGGCTGATATCGCCAGCGAATATCTATCCTTTGCCAAACCAATTGATGAAGATAAGAGTCTGGGCGTGAGCCTTATCTTCTTACATGCCCAGGACATGGCTCGCAATCGCCAGGCACAGGAAACAGGCAAATTCAGTAATCATGATGCTTGTTTTTCTCTCAGTTATGCCTCTCGAATGGGTAAGCTTTCATGGGGATTGACCCCAAAGGTTATCCATCGCCAACTAAAGGATGAGACCGCTGCCTCTGTGGGTCTGGACATTGGTTCAAAATATACTAATGATAATCTTTTCCTTGGCGCCGCCATTCAAAACCTTGGCACCAAGATAAAATTTATCTCTGAATCCTCCCCCTCACCACTAAATTTCAAGGCTGGGATCGGGTATAAATTGGTTACTGAAAATGACTCACTGACCTTTGCCGGTGATATTGACAAGCCTATAAACAATGACCCATCCTTGAGCCTTGGGGCAGAGTATAATTATGCCAACTGGGTGATGGCCAGGGTTGGGGCAAAAATGGGGCAGTGTAAACAGGGATTGAGTTCCGGACTGGGGGTTGTGTTTCGTGATTATCGTCTTGATTATGCCTTTACCAGCTTTGATGATTTGGGATTAACCCATAGAATGGCAATAACTCGATGCTTTGGTGGGGTGGCAGAGGTCTCACGCGGAGACGCGGAGGGCGCGGAGAAAATAACAGAGGAGAAACCTGTTGTATCTGCAATTCAGCCTTCAGCCTTATCAGAGGAAAAAACAGTTGTTCCTGATAAGCCTAAGGTGATGTCTGTCATGACAAAGCCAGTCATATCACCAACACCAGTGAAAGAAATAGCCAGAAAGACAACATCATATGAACCAGAACCTTTGCAGCTGTGCTGCGTCTTCATCTTCCTCAATACAAGGGTCTTTACCCCGGATGGGGATGGTACGATGGACAGCGTTTCCCTTATTCTGCGGGCAATTATTCAGACACAAATAAATGGATGGGAATTAAGGATTATTGACAGAGATGATCATGTGATAAATGTATTTGCCGCAAGTGGAATGCCGCTTGAAACCCTGATCTGGGATGGCAGAAATAAATCCGGCAATATGTCTTCAGCAGGCAGTTATTTCTGTACCTTAAGTATCACTGATAAAAATGGCAAGGTATGGACAAGCAGCAGGGAAATAATCGTGATTGAATAGGTATGGGTTAAATAATGGTTGGCGGAAATGTGAGGGTTCCGTATAAAAAAGATGGCATGGGATTAGCAGTAATCTATGTACTTATTCCTTCTTTCAAAGGGCTGAAACTCCTTCCCGCCACCCTCAAAAAACTTTGAGAAATATTCTAAAAATTGCAGTCTGCTTGAATGCACAAACCCGCCAAGGGTATTGATAACAATATTAAAGGTATGTCCACCGATAAGGATAAGTCCGGCAAAAACATATCCAAGATACGGTATCTCTGTAGTCATCTTTGCCACTCCATTAATGATCATGGCAATTGCACTTGTAGCAAGACCCAATGCAAGCAAGCGGGCATAAGAAAGTGTATCACCAAAATAGCCAACCACATTATATAGGCTGATAACCCCGCCAAACAACTTTCCAAAGATACTCTTATTCGCCCTGCCCTGGGTCAGGACAAGGGCAATGGCGGCAATAGGTGCCCCCTTACTTGCTGCTGCGGCTATCTCTGGACATACCTTGCCGCCAAGGATAAAGCTATATCCCATAGGCAGAAGTAAAACAAGGAGGGTGAGCCATAATGCCTGATCTAACAGGGCATCTATGAATCTTTTATTACGAATATTATTACAGGCTTTAATTATAATGCCTGTAAATATCTGAATAATCCCAAGTCCCAGAGCCAGCTTCAGCATATTCAGAGGGTTTTCTATTGGGTTGATGACAACTATTTTTTGAAGCAGTTGAGGTAAGACAGCTATCTCAATTCCAAACCAGCCGCCGGTCAATGCTCCAATAACTATGGTCGATATTCCGCTCCACATAATTATTTTTACTAAACTTGCCCCACCCCCTGTTGGCTTAAACCTCTTTAGAAGAAAAAGAGAAATAGCAGTCAATATCATTCCATAGCCTGCATCTGTAATGCAACACCCAAAGAATATGACGAAGAATGGGACAAAGAATGGTGTTGGGTCAAATTCATGGTAATTGGGTCTGCCATAGAGTGTGGTTACAAATTCAAAAGGGGAAACGCAAGAATTATTCTCCAATGCAATTGGCGGCTGTTCATCTTTTTTAGGGAGAATAGTGGTAATTTCTAATTCTGGTGATATTTCATCCAATTCTCTTCTAATAACCATCTCATCCCTTGCCCGAATCCAGCCATTAATAAAAAAGACCTGTTTGGTATGAGCAAATTTAGCCTCAACATGCCTCTTCTGAATGTTCTCAAGAACAAGGTCATGTAAAACAAGGGCTTTGTTCCGCTCATTATTAGTCAGATCAAAACATGCCTTTTTTATTTTAAGCTCTTCCCCATCTATTACAGAAAGTTCTATTTGTATTTGTCTTGTTACCTCAGATGGTCTGTCAACAATATCCTCAAACCTGATTGCCTTACACCCATGATGGTTGAGAATGGCAAGTATTTGGGAGGCATCATCCCTTAACATCAGCAAAAAAAGATAAACTGTATTACGGGTTTCGTTTATTATTTGTAACTCAAAGCTTGTTGTTGAGTTACGAAGCTCTTCCTTGATTTGGGGCAGTAATTCTTTCTTGGCTATAATTAATTGGTTTGTAGTCATCCTTGTGTCTTGTAAATCCTGTAAGGCAGCATCAAAATTCTGCCATGGAGACAACTCAACCAATAAGTCTTGTTTCTTAGATCTTTCCAATTGCAATCCAACCATTCTGTTTTCCAGCTCAAGACACTGGGAATAGATTTGACTGATATCTGTCTCCTGTCTGATTTTTTCTACTTCTTTGATGGACAGCGTCAACTTTTCGGGGGAAAGCAAGGCTGATAGACCTTTAGCCCTACTTGAGTAATTGGCTGTGAAATTGATAACATACTCTAATTGACTCAAACTTTTTTCAAGGTTGCTTTTTTGAATGCCTGAAAATGCTGTGTTTGAGACTATGGATTCTGTCTTCTGCTTATCAGGGCAGACACATAGGTCTGCCCCTACCAATTCCTCCAAGGCATCAGAGATATGTACACAACCCAAGTCTATCAGGGTTTCGATTACCCTTTCCTTTAATGGACCGTATCCTGAAAGCTGAAATTTTTTCATTTGACTAATAGCCATGATTTTACTCCATAAAGAAGCGGTCAGCAGTGATTTTGAATCTCGAATTGCGATTCGAGATTCTGCTTCCTCTGCCAACTGAATGCTTACTAAGATGCCACCCTATTTACAATAAATCTTACCGCTGCATCCATATTTTGTGCGGCATTTTCCCGAATTCCCTGAACCAGTATCTTGTTTTCTTGCTTTAAGGCAGATATGTAAGTTTCTGTCTCTGCCCTCACATCTTCAGCAAGCTTTTTTTCCATTTCCTGAACTTGTTTTTTAACCTCATCATGGAACCCCTGTTTTTTTCCCTCTGCCTCAGCCAGTATCATTTGTGCCTCTTTATGTGCCTCAGCCACAAGCTGCTGGCTTTCTTGTTCCGACTGATGTACTGTTTTTAATAATTCAACCATAGACATAATATTACTCCTGACAGTTATTAACTATTTTAACAATTTCTACATACATGATACCAAAAATATTCTTATATGTCAATAAAAAATATTTATTTGTCCATAGAATTATTATTGCAAATTTTGATATAATGGTGTATAATCATAGGTATTCAGGTGTCAGGTAGTTGGATTTGTAATTACTGCTTATTTGCTTGATACTAAACCAGAGGGAGAAATTATATGGCAACAATAACAACCATGAAAACGACAGATTTCATTACCAACTGTGTTACAGTAGCAACCGATATGCTGAAATTACCAACGCAAAATATGTGACTGAACCATGATAGAGAAGTTGCTGTACTTTATATGAATTTCCGTAAACCCCAACGAGCTACGACGACGATTGAAACTGATGACGATATATTGATTCGGAAAGATGGGAAGAACGAGGCGTTTATTGATTGGGCAAAGAGTGAAAAATTTAAGTTTTTGGAGAAATTGATATGGGAAATGAGTTGACTCCTTCAACTAAGATAGCGGTTTTCAGAAGCAAGGAGATACGAAAAACCATTCACAATAATGAATGGTGGTTTTCCGTTATTGATATTGTTAAAGCATTGACCGACACAGAAAGGTCGAGAAAATATTGGAATGATCTTAAGAAAAAACTGATAAATGAGGGATATTCTGAAGTGTCCGAAAAAATCGGACAGTTGAAATTACAAGCTCCTGATGGAAAAATGAGAGAGACAGATTGTGCAAACACAGAAACGATATTTCGCATTATTCAGACAATCCCCTCGCCCAAGGCCGAACCGTTTAAGCTGTGGCTGGCAAAGGTTGGTTATGAGCGAGTGCAGGAGATTGACGATCCGGAGTTGGCAACAAAAAGAACGCGGGCTTTATATAAAGCTAAAGGGTATAGTGACGATTGGATCGAAAAACGCATGCGTGGGATTGCTATCCGCGAGGAGCTTACCGATGAATGGAAAAAACACGGCGTTGAAGAAAACAAAGAATATGAAATCCTGACTGCGGAAATATCCAAAGCCGCCTTTGGACTGACACCGAGTCAATATAAAGAACTTAAAGGGTTAAAGAGGCAGAATCTTAGAGATCATATGACTGACCTTGAGCTTATCTTTTCTATGCTTGGTGAAGCGTCTACAACGCAGATTACGAAAGTGGAACATCCCAATGGTTTTGAAGAAAATCGCGAAGTCTCACGGCGTGGCGGTAATGTCGCTGGAGTGGCGCGAAAAAAACTGGAACAGGAAACCGGTAAGAAAGTAGTAAGCAGAGAAAATTATCTGCAAAAATCGCATGAAGTGGACAGACTATTGTCTACTACCAGCTATCAGTAGAAAGTCCAGACCATAAAATCAAGGCAAAAGCTGAAGAAGGTAGTACTTCTGGAAACTGACTGCTGTTAACTAAACGCTTACAGATTGCCATAGGAGAGTTGTTATGAAACAGGGAATAAT
Organism: bacterium; assembly: GCA_018814245.1. Lineage (GTDB taxonomy): Bacteria > UBA9089 > CG2-30-40-21 > CG2-30-40-21 > CG2-30-40-21 > CG2-30-40-21. The sequence goes on along the minus strand of JAHIZN010000099.1, from coordinate 7,255 downwards.
TACAAAGGTTTCGGGTCCGCTTGTTGTAGCTCAGGATATGGCTGAGGCACGAATGGCGGATGTGGTAAGGGTTGGTAATATTGGATTGATTGGTGAGATTATTGAGATTCGGGAGCAGGATGCATCTATTCAGGTGTATGAGGAAACCGGTGGTATTGGTCCTGGTGAGCCGGTAACAACAACCGGTGAGCCATTGAGCGTAGAGCTTGGACCAGGGCTGCTTGCATCTATTTATGATGGTATTCAGCGACCATTGGATGTTATCTGGACACTTGTTGGCGATTATATCACCAGAGGGATCAGAACCAATGCCTTAAACAGGGAAAAGAAATGGGCATTTGTTCCGACAATAAAAAATGGTGCTATGGTTACAGGTGGAGATATCCTTGGATTTGTTCAGGAAACCGAGTTGATTAAACACCAAATCATGGTGCCGCTGGGGCTTGATGGTGAGGTTGTTGAGATTTATGCTGGAGAATTTACGGTTATTGAGCCTATTTGCAAGATACGAACCAAGGATGGGGTAGGGGATATAACCATGATGCAGAAGTGGCCTGTCAGAAAGCCAAGGCCGTATAAAGAAAAGTTGGTTCCCAATATGCCCCTGATTACCGGGCAAAGGGTGATTGATACCTTTTTCCCCATAGGTAAGGGTGGAACAGCCTGTGCCCCTGGCCCCTTTGGTGCTGGCAAGACCGTTATCCAGCATCAATTAGCCAAATGGGCTGATGCTGAAATAATTATCTTTATTGGCTGCGGGGAACGGGGCAATGAGATGACAGATGTGCTGTTGGAATTCCCGGAGCTGATTGATCCCAAATCAGGCAAACCATTGATGGATAGAACCATATTGATAGCCAATACCTCTAATATGCCGGTTACTGCCAGAGAGGCTTCAATTTATACAGGAATTACCATTGCCGAGTACTTTCGTGATATGGGCTATAGCGTGGCTTTGATGGCTGACTCTACATCACGATGGGCAGAGGCATTGCGGGAGATGTCGGGACGCTTAGAAGAGATGCCGGGTGAAGAGGGGTATCCAGCCTATCTTGCCTCACGAATTGCAGGGTTTTATGAACGGGCAGGACGGGTTATCTGCTGCGGGAGCGATGAAAGGGAAGGGATCTTAAGTGTTATTGGTGCTGTATCCCCGCCGGGTGGAGACTTGAATGATCCTGTTGTTCAATCAACACTTAAGGTGGTCAAGGTCTTCTGGAGTCTTGAGGATTGGCTGGCATACGAGCGGCATTTTCCGGCTATAAACTGGCTGACCAGTTATTCCCTGTATCATGAAAAGATAGAGGAATTTATGACCCAAAAGATTACTGCTGACTGGACCGAGATTCGTCAGAATGCCATGAACCTGCTGCAAAGAGAGGGTGAACTCAAGGAAATTGTAAGATTAGTGGGCATGGATGCCATTTCTAATGAAGACAGACTAATCCTTGAGACTGCCCGAACAATACGAGAGGACTTTCTTCATCAGAATGCCTTTGATGCAATTGATGCTTATACATCCTTTGCCAAGCAGTATCAAATGTTAATGATTATCCTTGATTTTCACAAAATAGCGTCCAGTGCCCTGAAAAAAGGGGCAAAGATTGATGATGTGCTTAACCTTCCATGCCGTCAGGAGATTGTGCGTATGCGGAATATCCCGGAGGATCAATTGGCAGGGTTTGATGGGATCAGGGAGAGGATGATTGAGCAGATAAAGGGGCTTGGGGGAAAGTAGCACAGGCTTCCAGTCTGTAGAGGAGAAAATCATGTACAACTCGTTTAAGATAAAAAACTTCCGCTGTTTTGAGGAATTAGAGATCGAGAATATCCAACGGGTAAATTTGATAACAGGGCTGAATAATATTGGGAAGACTGCCTTGCTTGAGGCTCTGTTCCTTTATGGCAGTGCGCCAAATCCACAGATAGCAACAAATCGTATTAATATCTTTCGAGGATTTGGTGATGGAATGAGCCTTAAGATGTCACAAGCTGCGAGTCTTCTTTGGGCAAATCTCTTTTTTGGGTTAGATATTTCCAGAAATGTAGAGATGGAGGGTATTAATGATAAAGGGGAAAAGAGATCGCTTCGTTTCAGGATGCTGCCGCAGAATTTCACTTCTCTGGAAATAGCCGAGGGTCAAAACGCATCGGTTATAAGTCGTGAATCAGCAGAGTATGGTGGACTTGAATACGAATGTGAGGATACGGAAGGGATCAGAAAATATCGATTATTTATCAATCCTCAAGGAATTTATGTTGAGCCTTCCCCTCTTCCTCAATTGTTTCCTGAATACTTTCTGGCTGCACGAAGATATATTTCGTCTTCAGAGGAAGCTGATTTATTTAGCAACTTAGAAATCAAAAATCAGCAAGATTTGCTTATCAATACCCTCAAACTCATTGAGCCAAAGCTTCAACGGATAGCCCTGATAACAAGGGCTGGGCAACCAATGCTGCATGGAGATATTGGTGGTAGCGAGCTAATGCCTTTGCATGTTATGGGGGATGGGATGGTCCGAATTTGCAGCATTATCCTGGCAATTGCCAATGCCCCTAATGGCATGGTACTTATAGATGAGGTGGAAAATGGACTCCATCATTCAGTATTGAAAAAGCTCTGGACAGCGATTGGAGATATTGCGAGGCAACTTAATACGCAAGTTTTCGCTACAACCCATAGCTATGAATGTCTATCTGCTGCACACCAGGCTTTTTCTGAGAATTCTCCCTATGATTTTGCTCTCTATCGGTTAGGAATGATTAAGGAAAAGATTAAGGTTATTGCTTATGACCAGGAGAGTTTGGAGTCCACCATAGAGACTGGATGGGAGGTTCGTTGATGGGGAAGATAGAGATAGAGAAAGAGAAACTATTGATAGTCGAAGGTGAAGAGGATAAGAGGTTTTTCCTTAAGTTATTAAGCTGCTTACCGATTGAAAATATTCAGATATTGCCTATCGGGGGAAAAACTAAAATCCATAAGAATCTACCTGAGCTTGTAAAACAGCTCAATTTCTCTGATGTTCTTTCTCTCGGGATAATAAGGGATGCAGACAATGATCCATCAGCTGCCTTTGCCAGTGTTTGCAAGGCACTTGAAAATTCAAATCTTCCTGTTCCCAAAGCTCCATTAATTATTGCAGGGGATGACTTGAGGGTAAGTGTGATGATATTGCCAGGAGGGAATCGCCCTGGTGCATTAGAAGACCTTTGCCTTGAATCAATCAAGGATGATGTAGCTATGCCTTGTGTTGAGGGATATTCCAAATGTCTTGCCGAAAAAGGGATTCGTTTGCCTACAGTTGAACCCTCTTCGACTAATGTTGCTATTTCCAAGGCAAAGGTTCATGCCTTCCTTGCTTCAAGACAAGATCCTGAAAAGAGGTTGGGTGAGGCAGCAGAGGCAGGTTATTGGGATTTAGAAAGCCCTGTGTTTGAGACTGTAAAGCAATTCTTGCAAGCATTGTAGACTTAAGATTGGAGAGTAAAAATGATCAAGGAATATCTAACAATTGAAGAGATTGCCGGACCATTGGTTTTGGTGGGCGAGGTTGAGGGTGTCAAGTATGAGGAATTAGTGGAGCTTGAGATGCCTGGCGGTGAGGTGCGAAGGGGCAGGGTGCTGGAATGCCGTGGTGATAAGGCATTGGTTCAGCTGTTTGAGAGTGCCACAGGGATTAATATTCAGCAAACCCGTGTCAGATTTTTGGGCAAGGGGCTTGAGATTGGCGTGTCCATGGATATGCTGGGACGAATATTTGATGGACTTGGTCACCCTATTGATAAGGGGCCAAATATTATTCCGGAAAAGCGGCTGAATATTGCCGGTAATCCGATTAATCCATATGCACGGGATTATCCCCTGGAGTTTATTCAGACAGGCATCTCATCCATAGATGGCTTAAATACCCTTGTTCGCGGACAAAAGCTGCCCATCTTTTCTGGGTTTGGGCTGCCGCATATTGAGCTTGCAGCTCAGATTGCCAGACAGGCAACAGTACTTCAGAAGGTAGGGGCAGACCTATGTGTCTGCTCTGATAAGCAGGAGACAGAAGACAGAACCTCTGACCCAGAATCTTCAAGTGAAAAATTTGCTGTTGTGTTTGGAGCCATGGGCATTACCTTTGAGGATGCAAACTATTTTATCACTGACTTTAAGCGGACAGGTGCTATAGAGCGGGCAGTGTTGTTTATGAACTTAGCCGATGATCCGGCTATAGAGCGAATTGCTACACCAAGGGTGGCATTGACAGCAGCCGAGTACCTTGCCTTTGAACAAGGGATGCATGTGTTGGTTATTCTTATCGATATGACCAATTATTGTGAGGCACTTCGTGAAATATCTGCGGCAAGAAAAGAGGTGCCTGGAAGAAGGGGTTATCCCGGTTATCTTTATACAGATCTATCTACCCTGTATGAGCGGGCAGGACGCATCAAGGGCAAGAATGGGTCAATTACCCTTATCCCGGTGCTTTCTATGCCTGAAGACGATAAAACCCATCCCATCCCTGACCTGACAGGCTATATTACCGAGGGACAGATAATCCTGGATCGCAATTTGTATCGCAAGGGGTGCTATCCATCGATTAATGTTCTGCCCTCACTCTCACGATTACGGGACAAGGGGGTAGGTGCAGGAAAGACAAGAGAGGATCATGCAGGATTGGCAAATCAATTGTTTGCTGCCTATGCCCGTGGCAAACAAGCAGAGGAATTAAAGGTTATCCTTGGGGAGACAGCCCTGTCAGATGCAGATAAGGCGTTTTTAAGATTTTCCACAGGGTTTGAGGACAGGTTTGTTACTCAGGGAATAAATGAAAACAGGACGATTACTGAAACACTTAATATTGGCTGGGAGTTGCTGCGATTGCTGCCAAGACAAGAGTTGAAACGGGTAAAGGATGAGTATATTGATAAGTATATGGGTAATTAAAAATTATGAATTAAAAATTAAAAATTGAGGGATGAAAATACAGTGAAACTCAAGGTAAACCCAAATCGAATGGAATTGATGCGGTTAAAGAAACGGCTTGGACTTGTTCGTCGGGGGCATAAGCTCCTGAAGGATAAGCAAGAAGACCTGATGCGAAGATTTTGGTCCATGATAAAAGAAACTCAAGAATTAAGGGCAGTGGTTGAAGAAAGGCTGATGCAAGTCTATAATGCATTCCTTTCAGCCCGAATGGAGGCATCTGTTGAGATTATGGATGATGCCTTATGGAGGGCAAAGAGGCAGGTAGAGATAACAGTGAGCCAGATAAATATCCTGAATCTCCGTCTTCCACAATTTCAATTTGAGTGGGACACTTGTAAACCGTGTCCGGTAAATTGGCACACATCTGGTGATATGGATGTTTCCCTGAATATTCTTAAGGAAATAATGCCGCAGCTTTTGGATATGGCAAGTAAGGAAAAATGTATCCAGCTTATTTCAGAGGAGTTGGAAACCACCAGACGCAGGGTAAATGCCCTGGAGCATGTGTTGATTCCGGGTATTTGCGAGGCAATGTCCTCCATTGAACAAAAATTAGATGAGGTAGAACGCTCTAATTTAGCCAGATTGATGAAGGTGAAAGAGATTGTGAGAAAATAGGGAATTCACCACAGAGGCACAGAGGTCACGGAGAAGACAGATAACAGAATTTCTGACTTCTGTAATTCTCTGTGTCTCTGTGGTGATCCGTGATAACTTATAGCTGACAGAGGAGTAAACATTATGTCCAGAGAGATAAAGATTGAACACATATGCCGGGTTGAGGGACATGGCGGGGTAACCATTGACTTGGCAAGGGATATTGTTAAACTTGAGATATTTGAAGGCTCAAGGTTTTTTGAGCTTTTGGTTATGGGCAAGTCATTTGATGAGATACCACCGATTGTTTGCCGAATATGTGCCATTTGTAGTATTTCTCATATGATAACATCACTGATGGCAATTGAAAATGCCTTTGGAATAGCAATATCAAGGCAAACAATGCTCTTGCGGGAACTTATTCATTGCGGCGGGATGATAGAAAGCCATGGGCTGCATCTATTTTGTCTGTCTGCACCAGATTATCTTGATTGCACCTCAATTATTGGTATAGCAGAAAAAAACCCTGAGTTGGCAAATATTGGACTCAGACTGAAGAAATTGGGCAACAAGATTCAGGAGATTATTGGCGGAGGGAGGCCTATTCATCCGATAAATTTATGTATCGGCGGCTTTGGGAGGATTCCCGAAAAACATGAGTTGGCTGCCTTAAAAAAAGAGTTGGAGATAGCTGTGAATGATGGGTTTGAGGCTGTTAGTTTTTTTTCTAACATAGATATCTTTCCGGTAGACGAGCCTCAATACTTTTCAGCATTAAAGCCTGTTGGCAACAGATTTAGTTTTTATGGGGAAAATATATGTATCTCTGATAGAACTGAGACTAAAGAATTTAAGATAAGAGATTATAGAAAGGTATGTCAGGAGGTTGTGATCGAACATTCCAAGGCAAAGCATAGCCTTTATAATGGCAAGCCGTTTATGGTAGGTTCACTGGCAAGGGTGATGATGTTTGGTGATCTGCTTTATGATAAGTCTAAAGAAGCCATGGAGATGACCAAGATTACAAAAAATCCGCTTCATAACAATCTGGCACAGGCAATAGAATTGGTGTATGCTGGCCAAAGGTGTCTGGAGATTATCGATGAGCTTCTTGATACATGGATGGAAAATGAAGCGTCCCTCATGTTCCAATTCGGCAAATCTACAGGGACAGCTGCTTTAGAGGTGCCAAGGGGCACATTGTATCATCATTATGAATTTGATGAAAGCGGCAAGAATATCAAGACAGATATTATTACCCCCACAGCTATAAACATATCTAATATGGAAAGGGATGTAAGAGGGATAGTGGAATCACATAGGCAGGATGCAGACTCTACTGATGAGGCTGCAATTACCTCTAAGGCAGGCATGTTGCTGCGAGCTTATGACCCTTGCATCTCATGCTCAGTACATTAAAGGATTGGATTTGGTGTTTAAGAAATGACAATATGCCTAAAAAGAAAAGGAGGCGTGTAGCAGTAATTCTCGGTGAACAAATGCGATATTGATGTTTTTATCCACTACATTCATCAGCGGGTGATATTTGTCATATTTTATATTCAAAACCAGAGAAACAGGTTTTTCTGCTCAACCTATTTAAGGCATAAATATCACATATTGCCCAATGTTTTTGCATACTGACGGTCGATTGCCTTGTCAATTGGAATGTTTTTAATG
>JAHIZN010000098.1 GCA_018814245.1 bacterium | reverse complement strand
CATTAAAAACATTCCAATTGACAAGGCAATCGACCGTCAGTATGCAAAAACATTGGGCAATATGTGATATTTATGCCTTAAATAGGTTGAGCAGAAAAACCTGTTTCTCTGGTTTTGAATATAAAATATGACAAATATCACTCACTGGTGAATGTAGTGGATAAAAACATCAATATCGCATTTGTTCACCGAGAATTGCTGCTGTCTGAATAGTTACTGTTGCTTTCAACCTCTTCCGAATTGCCACAGGATATGGAGCAGTTACAAATAAAGGGTAATATTGTGTAACCTGCGTTCTAAAAATTGATTGCACAGGTCGAAAAGGTTTGACACTTTCTCAACTATCTGGTATACTAAAATAAACAGCGGTGAAAAAGTGAGTGAGCAATACAATAAATACCAGCAGCGTTATCTCATGGAGGAGTATGGATGATTGAACCAACGGGTTATATGGTAGAAATATTTAAGGGTATTCAGGGGGAAGGTCTCTGGACAGGAGAGGCTCAGATATTCTTAAGATTTGCTGGCTGCAATCTTTCTTGTAGGTATTGCGACACAGAATATGCCTTAACCATACCGTTAAGATACAAGAAAAATGATGAGTATTACGATAATCCTGTAGCCTTAGTCGAAACAATAGATATCGTAAAGGGTTATGGCTCATCTTCAAATACGGTCTCTATTACCGGCGGAGAACCACTCTTGCAGGTTGGGTATCTAAAAGCACTTCTGCCGCTCTTGAAAGGGGAAGGGTATAGAATATATCTGGAAACAAACGCCACTCTGCCAAAACAGCTATCAAAGGTACTTAAATGGGTTGATATTGTGGCTGCTGATATTAAACTGCCAAGCTTTACCGGGGAGACGAATATTCCGGAAGAGCACCGGGAATTTCTGTATGCAGCAAGGGAAAAGGATCTGTTTGTTAAGGTGGTGGTTACAGATGAGACAGTTATGGATGAAATATCCATGGCAGTTGACATCATCAGGGGTGTGGATATGAATATTCCTTTAGTTATTCAGCCAGCCATGAAGAATGGACAATTTATGAAAAATCAGGAAAGACTACTGGGGTTTCATGATTATGCCCGGACAAGATTGTCTATTGTCAGATTAATTCCGCAGATACATAAACTTATGGGATGGAAATAGATAATGTTTTATATCCGCAGCCTTGTAGGGACAAACCCCCCGTGGTTGCCCTCTGTCTTATGGGATGGGAATAACTAATGTTTTATATCCGCAAAGCAGTTCAGTTGATAAGCCTTATAATCTTTTTCGTGTTAATTTGCTGCACCACATATCCATTATTTTTGGGAAAATTTGTTACCATATTCCCCCAGTTTTCTCCCTTTCTTTTCTTGCCTGGTGTTTTTCTTGTCCCTGCAATTATCCTGATTGGGCTGACACTAATCCTTGGACGAATATTTTGCGGCTGGATATGTCCATTGGGCTGTTTACTCGAATATTTGCATATTTTTTTCCCAAAAAGGGTGCCTCGTGTTCAGCAAGTCATAAAATATTATCTGCTTCTTGGGTGTGTGATTTGCTCCCCATTTTTATGGCATATTGAACCACTCTGCCTCATGCAGAGGGTATTCTGCTTTATTTTGTCACCGTGGAGCTATACCCCATATTTTATCTTTACGCTATCTACCTTTGCAATCATTTTGTTTTTTCGTCGAAAATGGTGTCAATCGCTCTGCCCCCTTGGCGGACTCTTGTCCCTGCTTTCCAGATACAAGCGAATCAACCGTTTGGTATCGCCTGCCTGCAATCAATGCGGAAGGTGTCAGAGGGTTTGCTGGATGAATATTGGGGAAGACGGAAGTCAGAATACAGAAGGCAGAATCATTGTAGGGGCAGGTTCCAAACCTGCCCTTCCTGATTTAGAAGACAGAAAGAAGGAGACAGGTGAATTCCTTTCCTTCGAGAGATCAGCCCACAGTCTTCAGCCTAAGAAATTCCCCTCACATGAGGGATTAGGGGTGGGTCAGAACGACTGTCTGCTTTGTTTCAGGTGTCAGCGAAGTTGTCCAAAGGAGGCTGTTCATTTTTGTTTTGGCAAGCCTGAAATGGAGAAAATAGATGTAACTCGCAGAGGAATAATATTTGCCATAGGGGCGGGGATAATATCTGCCTTAGTAGTTCGGGTGGTTCCATGCAGCAGGGATAAATACCTTATTCGTCCGCCCGGGTCAATACCAGAGGACAGATTCAAGGTTGCCTGTATCAGATGCGGGGCATGCACAAAGGTCTGTATCAGCCATGGACTTGTCCCTGATTTTTTCGGATCAGGATTGATTGGTCTTGGCAGCCCAAGGCTGATGCCAAGGATTGGGGCATGTGAAGATTATTGCAATTTATGTGGACAGGTTTGCCCCTCTGGAGCGATTCAAAAACTTAGTGAGGATGAAAAACAAAAGAAAAAAATTGGCACGGCTGTAATAGATACAAAAAGATGCCTTGCCTATAAGGAGGGAAAGCTCTGCCTTATATGTGATGAACAATGTTTATATAACGCTGTAAACATGGATGCAAAAAAGAGACCCATAATTAACAAAAAGAAGTGTATCGGATGTGGTGTCTGTGAAAATAAATGCCCTGTCAATGGTGAGGCTGCTATTCGGGTTATTGGAAGGGAGGAAAGATAGTGTCGGCTTGTAAGTGCAATTTCTGAACCAACACTATCTATTTCCCCATCAATCTACATATCTTATTTCTCTGAATATGACAAATAGCTATGGCTAAGGCATCTGCAGCATCGTCAGGCTTGGGGATATGATCCAATTGCAAGAAAAGTTTTACCGCCTTCTGAATTTGTGCCTTATCAGCATGTCCTGCTCCACAAACAGTATGTTTGACCTGAAGCGGGGTATATTCAAACACGCTTAACCCTGCCTCAGCTATGGTCAACAATATCACACCTCGTGCATGTCCCACGCTGGTAGCAGTCTTCACATTTTTGCTGAAGAATATTTCTTCTACCGCAACTGTGTCAGGATGATACTCAGCGATAATGACAGCCAGCTTTTGATGAATCACAACAAGCCGTTGTGCCAGTGATAATTCCCTGCTGGTGATGATACAGCCGTAATCAATCATCTTTAAGCCATGATTATCATCAACCACCCCATATCCAGTTGTTTCTATGCCAGGGTCTATCCCCAATATTCTCATGTTTATCCCTGCAGCTCAGCCATAATCTCATCAGAGATATCAGCGTTAGTATAAACCGCAGAGACATCATCATTTTCCTCAAGATTTTCTACCAGATTAAGAACCTGTCTTGCCAGATCCTTTTCAACCTTGATGTAGGATTGAGGGATCATGGATAATTCTTCATATTCCATAGGAATCTTCTGCCCTTTTAAGGCTTCCTTTATTTCTAAGAAATTCCCCGGGTTTGTTATGATCTCATACACCTCAGCATCGTCTGTTTTAACATCATCTGCACATGCTTCCATGGCTATTTCAAGGAGACTATCCTCATCGATTTGCTCCTTTTTTATACCAATGCAGCCCTTTTTAGAAAACATCCATGAGACGCACCCTGCCTCACCAAGACTTCCTCCGCTTCTTGAGAATATCTTTCTTACTTCAGCCGTAATCCTGTTTCTGTTATCTGTCATGGTTTCAACCAAAACAGCAATCCCGCCAGGTCCATACCCTTCGTAGTTGATCTCCTCAACAATCACACCCGGAAGCTCTCCTGTGCCCCGCTGGATAGCCCGTTTGATATTATCTGAGGGCATATTAACCTCTTTAGCACTTTCGATAACCGTACGAAGCCTGGGATTCATATCAGGGTTTCCCCCATCCCGGGCAGCAAGCGTTATCTCTTTTATCATCCTTGAAAAGAGCTTTCCCCTCTGGGCATCGAGCGCACCCTTTTTGTGTTTAATGGTTGCCCATTTTGAATGACCTGACATAAAACCTCCTTCTCTTCCTTCATTTTTAGTAACTACTCAGGTATACAGAATTCAGGAGTCAGAATTCAGAATAGCTCCAGAGTAAGCATATAAATCCCATTATCTCTCTCTCAATATCCCCATATCTCCTGCGAAAACTATCATAGCAGGTGTTCTCATTCTGACTTCT
>JAHIZN010000097.1 GCA_018814245.1 bacterium | reverse complement strand
AATTGCAAATAAGAAAAGCCTGACAATGGACAGAGACTCTTATGATTCACACCCTTTGTGACTCTTCCTCTGTATTTGCGTGCTATTGTTATGCTTCTGCGGCTTAATGCAACAACCGCACAGGTCGAAAAATTACGATTCACGGTGAACCAAGACAAGAGGACAATTTATTTGAAAATCTACGACCTCTTTTTCTCCCACCTTTCTTTTGGTCACATAGTTGATCTTTACATCCTCAAAACAAGGGGAATCTTCTAATATGGTGATTAGAGAAAAGACGATTGACATCTCTTCAGCCTCCCCTCTTAAGACAACCAATCTATTATCCTCGAAAATAAGCTCACATAAGGATAGTTCCCGGGGAATCAATCGGTATAATTCATAAAGAATATCCATAGCTGAACCATCTAATCTAAGCTGGGTATTAATAGCTAAAAGCCTTTTTCCCAGAGCCTCGATTTTTATTGCCTCTTCAGAGGTTTTTTTAATTCTCTGCTCAAGATGGTTTAGATGAATATGTTTCTCCATCACCTGTTTAACAAAAATGGTAGTCATCAGGATAAAAAGCATAAATGAAAACACCAATGTCAGAAACAGGTTAACCATCTTTTCTCTCTTGTTCTGTGTCTTCCTTACCTCCTCTGGCAACAGATCAATCCCTCTGTTTTCAGATACAGCCAAACCTATTGCTGTTGATAATTGCGGCATTTCTTCGCTCAGTTTATATTGAATCCCTTTCTCGATATTGAGCAACTTCAAAGGATTGCCCATCTCTACCAGAATACCGAGTGCCTCTCCTAATCTTTTATCCAATCCCTTCAGGTTTGATACATCACCGGTGATAATGCACTTGTCAACCTTCTTATCGTCCGACAGCTCTTCTGCATAGACTGACAGAGACATCTTTATTTCATCAGTCAATCTTTTTACCCAAAGTCCAAATATAGTATAATCTGAGACATCCCCCCTTTTTATAATCTTATCTGCCTCTTCTAATCCGATATTTGCTTCTTCCTGAATCCCTTTAAGCAGGGTAGAGCCTGATGTGGAAACACTCCTGCTAAAAAGTAATAACCCATGAGAGATAAAGCTAATATCTGTCACAGAAAATCCAATATTTACTATAGCTGCTTCAAGGGAGGGGTTTCCTATCTGATTATAAAGATATGGATTAGTTGTAGCCTGGGAGCTTAAGAGTATCCTTTCAGGTTCAAGCCCGGCCTTCTTTAAGACACTTAGATGCTGTTTAATGATATCCTGATGGACAATTACTATCATCACCCTTGATGAGTTTTGTGTAGAGGTTAAGACTTGATGCCTTATTATCAACTCTTCGGTAGGATAGGGAAGGATCTTTTCTGCCTGAAATCTGCTAATCCCCTCTATTTCAGCCTCATCCAGACTGGGAAGCTGAAGGCATCTAATGGTAGCAAATCGCATTGGGATACAGGTATGCAGGTTTATGACCCTGATACTATTCTTATTCAAAAGCCTAAGGATTGTCTCTGCAGTTTTTATCCCTTTTGCCTCCATATCCTCTTCTACCTGAGCCACCATCTCTGTGGCTAACTTGATGAGGATAAAGCCATTTGTAGTTTTCTTTACCTGGGCTATCGTTACAGAATGATAGTCAAAGTCTAAAGCTGTAGTAATTAACTCAGACACTGTTTAATCTCCACTTGTAAGCGTTCAGCCGTCAGCTATCAGCTATCAGCTCAGACTATAAAATCAAGGCAAAAGGTAGTCGCAACCTTTAGGTTGCGTTATTTTACGCAAGGATATAAGCCTGCGACTACCATACGCCTTCCTGTGCCAGAGGTGATATTTCCTTTTATGCCGTAATGCCTTGCAAAAGCTGCAACGAGGTAGCACCTCTGCCAGCTGACTGCTGAAGGCTGATAGCTGAACGCTTACCCTTTTAACCTTCTTGCCAATATTTCACCCTGCCAGTATTATTCTCCACCACCACTGTAATCCTCTTTATCACCCTATTTATCATACCTATGGAACTAATTCTAAGGTTGCCGGATTTAGTTGTAACCATCTGGTTAAACTGCTGATACCCTTCTCCTACCCCTTCAACCTGTTTTATTTTCTGTGGAGCTGTAAATATTCTATCATCCTCTGTGCCTTCTTTTCCATCCCATCCAGCCCTGAAATAAACTATTTTTTGTGCCAGTTCCTTATTCAACCCGGGTAAAGACATAAGCACCCTTTCCGGGGCAGTATTAATATTTATTACCCCAGCCGTATAAACCGTGGTCAAGCTGCTAATCCCATCAAAAATTTCCCGGTTTATCCCCTTGACTAAGAGGAGTTCTTCTATGGATTCAAAGGCAGCATTCTTGCAGTAATAGCTTTTGCCAATACCCTGATAATAATCATCTTCCGCCCCATCTATCTGCTCCTTGCTATCTGCATCCTGCCAATCAAGCAAGCAAGAGGCTATCTCCTCATTTATTCCGGGCAATCTTTCGAGAATAGTTCTGGTGGCATAGTTCAGGTTAATCCTTTGCTCCTCATCACTTATCTGGCAGATAAACATTCCTCCCCCAAACTCCACCCTTTTCCTTAAATTCCATGCCTCATTAAGGCTATCGTATTCATTGGTATCCTTTTTTAATTCACATAATGCATAGTTAACACCTGCCTTAGCCAGATACAATGCCCTTAAAGAATCTACCTGATAACCAGCTAATCTAATCCCTATCCTCATCTGATAGGCAAAGGAAATGGCTAACAGGCTTAGGATAGCCAGCACCCATAAGGTAATAACCAAAACTACCCCTTCCTCGTTTTTCATCTGGAAGACCTGACCATTGTGGTAAATGTTTTGCCTCCAATCTCTAAGTTAATCCTCACCGCATCAGGCAGACTAACAGACGACCAAAAACTACACCAATCACCTCGTTCTTTATTTAAGTAGCTAAAGCTGACTTTTTTTGGTCCGGCTATTGTCTCTGTAGAAACAAGGCTTTTTGTCCATATAAGCGGAGTCTCGATTCTCAGCAGCCTATCTTCTTCATACAAGTAGCTAATCTCACAGAGGCAACTGCTGGAGATGCTGTCTCTGATAGGGGTGCTGCCCCTGCCATAGGTGCTACCTCCCTGTTCTGTATTCAGGGCAATAAACCTTAATCCATTGGAACTGCCCTCAAACTTCTTGTTGCCCAAATGGGCAGCATTTCTGATATCTGTGGAAATCCTTTCCATGGCTAATCTTGCCTCCCGGGCGTAAGAGATATTTTCATTCCCCTTTTCCCATGCAATAATCCCGCTTCTAAGGGTAGCATAGATACTGGTAATAACAATAGAGAAAATCGTAAGTCCAACCAAAAGTTCGATTAAGGTGAAACCATCAGGGTTTGTATTTCTGCCGTGCCATTTTTCCACTCTACTGTTACCTTTATCTCTTTCAGTCCTAACCCTCCAGCATCTTTTATCCCTGCCTTCCATCTGAACCCCTCCTCATCCTCAAACCCTCCGTCAAGACTACCCGTAGAAGGGTTTTCTTCCAATTCACTTATCTTCTCCTGGAGCAAAAAGGCAGCTCTGGTGTAATCCTCACAATTCCTTACAGCCATTAAAGAAACAGAAAAACTGCTCAATATCAGGATTAACCCTGAGGAAAGTATAGCCAGAGCAATCATTACCTCCAGCAAGATAAAGCCATTATTTATTTCTGATAATCTTAATCTCTCCAATGCCTGCTCCAGTGCTCAAGGTATAAGTTGCACCCTTTTTATTGGTCAGGATAAACCCTGCCTTATCGATTCTTCCATCAGGATAAAAGGTAACAAAACAAGAATACCCTTCTATGGTTACCCCTTGTGGAAGATGACAAACCCTGCTCATTTGACCATTAACCCTCTGGTACCATCCAGGGGAGATTAATGGATTCTCCTCTACAGTTAACCAATACCTGTTCTCATGGAAATCAATATTTAACCGATACCTCAATCTTTCCATCACTGCCCTTTGCTGGCTATATCGTATCAATGAAATTATCCTCTGGCAAGCCTCCTGAACCTGAAGCCTGTCAAAAGCGCCTTGAAAACAAGGTGCAGCTATCCCTGACAATATCCCGATAATAAAGATAACTATAATAAGTTCAAGCAGGGTAAACCCGGTACTATTCCCTTTTCTCTTCCTGCCAATTAGAGATATCATCTCCTCCTCCCTCTACCCCATCCCTGCCATACGAGATTAAATCATACTCAGGATTATGTCTGCCAGGAGAAGTGTAGTTGTACGGATTCCCCCAGGGATCAATTGGCAGCTTTTTTTTCAGGTAAGGACACTTCCAATTTTTGGGTACAGGCGGAGTAGTTGGTTTTACCCTCAAGGCAGATAAGCCTTGTTCAGTAGTAGGATAGACATCATTATCCATTTCATACAAATCCAGGGCTACTTCAATGCCAGCAATATCAGCCCTTGCCCTGACCTCTTTAGCCTCTTTTATCCTTCCTGTAAAATTAGGAAGCACCATCGCTACCAAGGTGCCAATAATCATCACCACAAGCATCAATTCAATCAAGGTAAAACCACGAATATCCCTTGTAAATTGCATTTTCCCCCCCCCTCTTATTCCACCAAAATATTTAGCTTGAATATAGGCAACAACATGGCAATAGTAATAAATCCTACGATTAATCCCATGCCCAAAATAACTATTGGCTCTATTAATGATGTCATGATCTTTAGTGACCTCTCTATCCCCTGTTCATAAGACGAGGCTACCTTTAACAAAGCCTTTTCCAAAAATCCCCCTTTCTCACTGATAGATATCATCTCAACCACCATAGGGGAAAGGTGTTTTGTTTCTCTCAAGGCTTCAGCCAGCCCCTTCCCTTCATTGACTTTTTTATATACCATGGACAATTCTTCCTTAATCATTATGTTATTGACAGAGTCCATGACTACCCTTAAAGCCTCTAATATCGGCACCCCATTCTTCAATAAACTTCCCATGCTTCTGGTAAACCTCTCTATTTCTATCTTTCTTATCAGCTCTCCACATAACGGCAGTGAAAGTAAAAGGCTATGAATCTGTTTGGTAGTAAATGTTCTTTTTATCCCCAGAAAAATAATCACTCCACAGGCTATCATCAACCACCAATATTTGTGCATAAACCCACTTGTGAATATGAGGGCTTTAGTTGGTAGCGGCAGGACTTGATTCATATCATCAAACATGGTTACTAATCTGGGGATAACCATAGTCATCAAAAAGATGATGGTGATCAATCCCACTCCAGACAGGATCAATGGATAGCTCAAAGCAGAGACAATCTTCCCCTTTAATTCCTCCTCTTTTTCTAAGTAGTCTGCCAATCGGCTCAAAACCTCATTAAGTGTTCCCCCCAGCTCTCCTGATCTAACCATACTTATCAGAGGCAGGGAAAAGTATCTGTTGTGTCTGGCTAATGCCACAGATAAGGCAACCCCATTCTGAACCTCACTAATTATTTCTTTGATTATCATCCTGAGCTTTTTGTTTTTTGTTTGCTGATAAATAATGGTTAAGGCATTACCTAAGGATATTCCTCCTTCTAAGAGGTCAGCCAATTGCCGTACAAAGATACTCAAATCATCCCTGTTTACCCTTTGAAATATAGTTACATCCTCATTCCTGAGTACCTGTTGATTAATAGAGATAGGGAAATACCCCATCTCATCAAGTTTAGTCACAACCACTTTTTGATTCTCAGCAGAAATTATTCCAATTATCAGCTCTCCAGCTTGATTCTTTGCCTTGTAACTAAAATTGGGCATAGAACTAACCCCTGTAAAGTAAGCGTTCAGCTGTCAGCAGTCAGCAGTCAGCAAAAGACCATTTCCTAAATCTCGAATCGTGAATTGCGGATTGCGAATCTGTAGAAATGGAACAGATTCGCAATTCAAGATTCCGCTCTGTTTCTTCAAATTCGCAATTCGCAATCCGAGATTCGCGATGATGCTCCCTCTGCCAGCTAACTGCTGACAGCTGACTGTGTATCTACAGTTGAACTACCCGCATCACCTCTGACTCAGTGGTAATTCCACAAGCTGCCTTTTGATACCCATCTTCAAGCAGGCTATTCATACCAAAAGAAACAGCCTTTTCCTTAATCTTATAGGTTGGTGACTTATCCATGATCAGCCTTCGTATCTCATCATTCACTATCAATATCTCATAAATACCGGTCCTGCCCTTATAACCTGTAAAACGACACACCTCGCACGACAGGGGTGCTGCCTCTCCTGTCTTTGACTTGCATACCGGACAGAGCTTTCTCACCAACCTCTGAGCAATGATTACATCTATAGAGGAAGATAGGAGAAAGGGTTCAATACCCATATCCAATAACCTTGTTATTGCTCCAGCAGCATCATTGGTATGCAGAGTAGAGAAGACAAGATGTCCTGTCAGGGCTGTCCTGATAGCCAATTCTGCTGTCTCTAAGTCTCTTATCTCCCCTATCATCATGATATCCGGGTCATGTCTCAGCATTGACCTTAAGGCATTAGCAAAGGTAAAACCAATCATGGGGGATACCTGCATCTGTGTCACACCCTTAATTTGATACTCAATTGGGTCCTCAATAGTAATTATCTTCTTCTCTAAAGAATTAATCCTGCTCAAACAGGCATACAGGGTTGTTGTTTTACCACTCCCTGTAGGACCTGTAACCAAGATTATACCAGAAGGTTTTTTAATCAACTCATTAAGCCTTTCAATATTATCCTTCCCCAGACCAAGCTCTTCCATGGTATATGCCCTTCGGCTTAAGATCCGTATATTTACAGTTTCTCCAAATGATACAGGCAAGATAGAGATTCTGAGGTCATAGACGCTTTCCCCAACCCGTATCCTTATCTTCCCATCCTGTGGCAATCTATGTTCAGCAATATTCAGGTTTGCCATCACCTTTATTCGCGAAGCAATCGCTTGCTGAAAATGGCCTATCCCTGAAGGCATACTTGTTTCATAGAGCAGCCCATCCACCCTGTATCTTATCCTTAATTCATCCTCATAAGGTTCAAAATGGATGTCTGTAGCATTTTCATTAATCGCCTCCAGCAAAACCTGATTCACCAGCTTAATAACAGAGGCATCCATAGCCAGATTTTCTATATCCTCTGTCCCTGTTTCGGCATTCATGACATCAACCGTTTTATTCCTTTGTACCTCCATCCCTTCTATGGTCTCTGCCCCAACCCCATAATACCTTTTAATCGCCTTTCTTATCTCCTCCTCACTTGCCAGTACAGGCTTTACCTCATAATCCAAAACCAATCTTATGTCATCCAGGATCTGAATATCAAGGGGATTGGCTAAGGCAATATTAAGATGCCCATTATCTAAGCTCAAGGGGATCATCTGATAATGACAGACAAACTTAGCTGGAACCCTTGCTACAATAGATAGCTCAATATGTTGGTCCTGAAGTCTGACATAGGGAAGTTGTAAATGATGAGCCAATAGTGGTAAAACATTCTCCTCTTTAGCCAGATTAAGCCTGAGTATTACCTGACCCAAAAACTCACCACTCTTTTTCTGCTCAGATAAAGCCAACTGAAGCTGTCCTTCACTTAATATCCCACGGGATGTTAATATTTCACCTAATGTATCATGGTGTTCCATATTTTTATACTCTCCAAAAAAGTAAGCGTTCAGCCGAAAGTTTAAGCAATAAAAGGCTAAAGCCTGAACTCCAACTATATTCCTGAATTGCAAATCTGCAGAAATGGAACAGATTCGCAATTTTTGCCAGAGGTACTGCCTCAATTTTTAATTTCCTTTCCTTCTCTCATTTTTAATTCATAATTCATAATTTTTAATTTTTTCCGATTGCCTTGCATCCCTCGCTGGCGAGGGCAGGGGGCTTCCCCTCTTTGGAGGGGCAGGGGTGGGTTCTGAAGGAGGAAGCCCATCTGGCAAAGGTAGCACCTCTGCCAGCTGAATGCTGACTGCTGACATCTGAACGCTTATTTCTACTCCCCACTAATAATCCTTGGTGTAAGAAATATCACCAACTCCGAATTGATCGTCTTTTTAGCCGTTTTCTTAAATAAATAGCCAAGAACAGGAATCCTGCCCAGATAGGGTATCCGGGCAATCTCATTTACCTTTTCCTCTTTAACCAGCCCAGCAATAACAACCGTACTGCCGTCTTTTACCATAACAGTGCTCTCTACATTAGATGTTTCCACTACTGGGATATTGTTATCCACATATCTGGTGACTGAGCTTGCCTCAGGCTTTATCTTCATCGTTACAAAGCCATTCCTGCTTATCTTTGGAGTCACATAAAGCTTTATCCCTACATCAATATAGGTTACTTTCTTGGTAGTGACTGGATTTCCGCCACCCTGGGGATAAATGGTTTCTTCAGTTGTATAAGGCACATTACTCCCTACCAATATCTTGGCTTCCTCATTATTGATGGCTGTAATTCTTGGTGCAGAAAGGAGTTTAGTTTCTCCAGTCGTTTTTAATGCATCCAAGATGGCATGATAATCATCAGCATTTAATACCCCAACAGATACCCTGCCGCCTGGATCTGTATTAGCCAATGCCCCAAAATTAGCCTTAATATTCAGATTAGCTGCCTTCTTTGCCAAATACTCCCAATCTATTCCGAGTTTGAACTGATCACTTAAGGCTACTTGTACCACCTTGGTTTCAATCAGAACCTCCCTTGTCGGCTCATCCATGGCAGTAATAATCTCTCTTATTTTAGTTACTTGTTGGGGTATATCCCTGATAATAACCTGACTATTCCTCTTATCTACCTTAATGCTGCCAATATCCTTGGTAATCTCATTATCCATCTTTTCCTTAACCTTATCCGGATCAGCATAGTTAAGATTAATTACCAAGACCTCTGTCTCAGGATAATCATCATATGCCTTTATTAGTTCAGCAGCCTTCTCCACATTTTCAGGAAGATCAGTAATAATTATCTTCTTGTTCAATGAATCAACCTGTATCTTGCCATCTCTTGTCAGAACATCCCTTAGTTTTGGCTCTAATTCCTTAGGTTCAGCATAGATAAGCTCAAACACCCTTGTAATAGAAGGAATATCCAATGCAGGCATGATCCCTTCCATTGTCTTGAGTGCCTCCGGCACATCTATGACCATTAATCTATTCGTCCTTTCATCTACAAACATCCTACCCTCTCTGCTCTTAATCTCATTAAGCACCCGCATGATAGACTCTGCCCTTGCATGCTTAATCTCAAACCCCTTAAATACCCTTCGATCATAAGCCTTTCTGCCATAGGATTGTTCATACTCACTATTGGTCATAACCTTAATAAGATTGCCCTGTTGCTCATATCCCAGATGATTAACCTCACAGATGACATCCAGAGCCTCTATAATGCTTACATCCTTTAAGAAGATAGTCACCCTGCCCTGAACATCCCTGCTGGCAACAATATTCAAACCACCCCTGTCAGCCAATATCTTGAACACATTGTTTATTTCCATCTCGCTAACATTCAAGCTTATCGATGCTGAAGGAGTGGCTTTCCCTGTAGATGCTGCTCCTTCTTGCCCCATTGTTTCCTCTGTTAGAGTAGACACCCCTTCCCTTTGGGGGACATTTTCCCGCATCATACCTTGTTCCCCTGTCTTAAGCTTTTCCAATACCTCTTGAGGCAAGGATTCTGGTGGGGGCAATATCTTTGGGGGTTCAGCAGCCATGACAGACGAAATAGATAATAGCAGAGTCAAGGTAATGAATAATGGCATAATAAATCTGTAGGTAATTCTCATAATTCTGTTCCTGATTAAGGATTCAAGTGATGGTAAGCGGTCAGTTGTCAGTAATCAGCATAGTAGGGGCAACCCCCTGTGGTTGCCCACAATATTAGCAGCCGTAACAATGCTTATCTAAGTGGTAATTTTTGACTGCACAGAATTCAAGATCTGACTCCAATTCATCTAAAACGAGTACTTCAATTCTAAAGCAGGGTTTATTCCCTTTACATTCAGCTTATCATTAATCTTTCCAAATTTTCCTTCCACACCTTTTGCACTTGTATAGTCGCCGAAACTATATATCAGGCTGCCATTAAGTAATAAATGTTTACTCAAGGAGTGAGAAATGCCTCCTCCAATATTAAATCTATAGCCCTGAAATGTTGCATCGCCAACCCTTGTTTCCAATGAAGCCCCATTTTTAACAACCAATGTACAAAAAGCAAAACCCAAACTTAAAAAAGGCTGAGTTTTTTTGTCCAATTGAAAATATGGTCTGTAATCAAGACTAAATACCTTATTAGAAGCATCTCCATAAACACCCATCCACTCCGCTCTATGATCTGACCACACATAACTCATTTCAATAACATACTCTCTATTATTTTTTTTAGAATCATCAGGATATCGAGTCCCGAACACTATCCCAGTGCCAATATCTGATTGCAATTCAGGTACTATTAAAATCTCACCATTCGGGTTAGTTAAAATACCCTTACCATCAAGATCTCCTTTTATGGATTGATACGGAACTACAATTCCAACATACATTTTTGAATCCTTTTTCTTTTTATTAGATGTATCCGTTTGTACCGCTATAGATTTCACTTCGCTCTTAAAAACTTCCATTTCCCTAAATGTAACATCATCTTGAGTCCATTTATGGTTTGCAAAAGATTTTAGACAATCAGATAGAATCCATCGAATGTTTGCTTCATGATATAGTGTTGCATCCCAAAGACTTTGTTTCTCAGAAACAGACCTTGCCTGATATATTTGTCCAATCTTATCACCCTTCCTTAAACAAAAATCCATCTCTATCTCTGATTCTGCATATTCCACACTAAATTTTTTCTTTTCTTCAACTCGAAGATTTAAGATATTGACAACAATTGGAATTTTATTATCCGATTTTGGCAATGAATAACTAAAAAATTTAAGTAGTGACTCACTTAATCCGCCTTCCAATTGAACAGGTGTTATTTTATTAAAACTCCCTGTCATTGCTGATCCAATATCATTTTTATTAACACGGGAATCAATAACATCCTCAATGTAAAAGTTGGCATCCGAAATATCAACCTTTATATCCTTCAATTTTATTACCAAATCTTTTGCCCGGTATGTGTTCTGATTTTTCTCTTCTTTCATCTCTTTTTGTTCTTTTGGTTTATTTGCATTAGACTGAATTAAATCAATAAGAATGCCTGCTGCACCTCCAATCAATGCACCTTGCAACGCCCCTTGAACAACATCACCAGCATATACAAGATTCGACTTGATCATCCCGGCCGATAAAAGCATATATGTAACCACTAAAACTACAATAAATCTCCTCATCATAAATTTTTCCTCCTTTCAATTTACATAAGTTATATAAACCGTCACCTTCCTTTCTCCTTACAACTGATTAGCGATAAAAAGATACTTGATTTCTGCTTCGTAATATAGAAGAAGTGCCCAGATAAAACTGATAGTTATATGTGCTACTATACAGGGAATAAGTGATTCCCTTCGCTCATATAACCATGCAGATACAATACTAACCAGAAAAAGAGGTAAAAAACCAAAAATAGTCCCATAAACTGAAGCAAAAAACAGGGCACTTATTATAATTGCCCACTTTATTCCAATCCTCTCTCTAAGTGATGAATATACAAATCCTCTAAAAAACAGCTCTTCTGAAAAAGGAGCTATTAGGGTAAAAAGAATAAAAGGAAATAAAATACTCTTAAAAGATATAGCTCTGCTAAAATCATCTCCTATTCCACAAAAAGATTTCGGGATATAATCGAAAATCAATACATAAAGTGTAATTATTCCTATCGATAAAATTAACAGCCCTGCTCCTACTATTAATCCTATTCCTACATCCTTTAACCATCTTGAAGTTTTAAGTCCAACTTCTTGAAAACTTTGTTTATACCTTCCTTTTATCCAAAAGATAACCAATAAAATAATTAAGAAATCAGGTGTAAAAGTAGTAATATATCCATTAATATCAATATCTTTCAGTGGATAGGCTAAATAGTAAAATAATAAGATTGTTATGGGGGAAAAGGTAAAAAGGATAAATACCAAAGTTATATCCTTTATCCCCCATTTGATCTTAAAATCTATTTCCACTATTTTCTTTCTTCTCTTTTTTTGTAAGAAGGAAGCTAATATCACAAAACCCAATATAATACTTCCATACTGAAGGAGAACTTCAAGTAGATAACCCCTCGTCGCATGATATCGGTTAATAACCTCAAGCCCTTTGTCAATCTTTTTTCTATATTCATCTTCTTCTTTTTGTAACTCTTGGGCTTTTTTCTTTGCCTCTTGTGCTTTTGTAATATCACCTTTTTTTATATAAATTTCTACTAATCTTTCATAGATTTTCCCCTGAAGTTTTTCAGGCATACTTCTTTTATTGAATATATAACTTCCAGTTCCGAAAGTAGCAGTTCCTGCCTCTGTTATCTTTTTATCGAATATGCTTATAACAATTTTAAACTCTTTAATAGCATCTTCATAGCTATTCATTGTTTTATATACATCTCCTAATACCATATGAGTAGTTATATTAGTAGGTTCTATCTTAATTGTTTTCTTGTATTCTTGAATAGCTTTTTCGTATAATCCAATTTTTTTATATTCACAACCTAAAGAAAAATAATATGTGGAATTTGTAGGGTCTAACTGAATAGCCTTTTTACATAATTTAATAGCCTTATCATTTTTACCTTTAACACTTAGAGAACTGGCTAAATCATCATAAAATTTTGCATCCTCCTTATTATTATCATTACCCTTTGCAAATACCAGAGTAAAATTAAAAGTTGTAAAAATGGATACAAATAATATAATTAACAGCACCTTATACTTAATAGTACTCATTTTTAACCCCTTACCATGTGGCAATATTAATCCATGACTTGGTTAGTTCTTGAGCCTCTATAGCGTGCCATTCTTTCCATTCTGGCATCTGTTTACCTACTGCAATTTTTTCTTCCTGAGTAAGATCTTGCAACTTTTCTTTCCCCAAAAAACTCCATGCTATGGCTGCAGCCTCTCCTGGATTTTTATCAACACATTCCACAGCCTTTTTTTTAGCTCTCTCTGGAAGTGTTATTGCCTTCCCAATAGCTTTACCTACTTCTATCCCTTGCATTATTTTACCTCCCAAGCCAACTCCTTTCCCCACATTAGATGGTTTTAGATCACCCAGTACAGTCCCAGCAGGCTTACCCCCCATATAATTAACCTTACTCCCGCCACGAGTATAATAGCTCCCATATGGTGTTTCAACCCCATAGGAAATGTTTCCCTGCCAACCTCTTCCACCATCATAGATTCCCGCTCCACCTATTGTTACTGCCCCATACGGACTAACATAACTGAGATTACCTGCAAATTTCCAGTTCGCAGGATTCATCAACATATCACCCATACAATATGCAAATCCTGCGGATATAATTCCTGCAACGAAATCAAAGTGTGGATCATTTTTCCCTTGCCAATATTCATGCGTTCCACCAATGAAAAATGCTACAACAGCTATTGTGACAGGATCAATACACTCACCTGTTGGATCTGTATATCTAAGCGGATTATTGCAACAGTAAACATATGGATTTGCTCCAGGCACATCCACTGGATCCGGCGATATAAACCTCCCCAATGCAGAATCATAGTACCTCGCCCCAAAGTAGAATAAGCCAGTTGAGTCTAATTCCTTGCCTGTAAAACTTGGTCCACCAACTGGTCCTCCTGCACCAAAGGGATAATAGAAATAGCTTTCTGTAGCCTTGCCATTTTTATCTGTAATAGCCCTCAGCGAACCCAAGTGGTCGTTGTGGCAATAATAAACCCTCACAGTACTCCCAACCGGCTTCTCCTCTACCTTAGCCACCATCTGCCCATTGGCATAAAGGTAGGATGTATTCTCCTTTGAGTTTGCTATGGCTTTATCGGCATTGTAGGATTGTATATCTACAATTACCCCTGCAGAACCCTTTGCAGAACCCTCTGACGGTAAAAGAATCTTCGGACCCTTTTGTCCATTACCATCCTCTATCCTGACATCATCAATATACCAACCCTCATAATTATTATACCATGCATCTCTGGTATTAAACAAAAAGTTTAGTCTTATCCTTTTATTAGCATACTCTTTAAGACCAACCTCATGTTTAGTCCACTGTCGCATTCTGCCTGAAATCTGCTTTACCTGTTTAAGATCCTTATATCCTTTAGCCTCTGTAGATATAAACACCTTCTTCTGATCCCAGTAGACATATTTATCTTCTGTCTGATACCAGCTGCTAAATTTTAGCATTGGCTCAGAAAACCCAGTCAATTTAATTGCCGGAGAAACCAATACCCCTGAATTATTGCCAATGTTATAATCCCTTCCATTATTATAACACCATGTCTGACTTGAGCCATTAGAACGAGCAGTTGTCAGGTGCCATAAGCCCACTTGTTCCCAATCCTTTTCTATTGAAGGAGCTCCCAATTTTTTGGCAACTAAGAACCTTTCCTCATAGATTGCCTGCACCCCGGAGGCATAAAAGTAAATACTTACAGCCGTGTTAGTTGAACTGTTAACGAGCTTCTCAACCCTTTTGCCGTCCCCATCATACACATATCGTTCCAGCACTACTCCATTCTTGTTTATTTGAATCAGATTGTTTGCATAATCATAGTAATACTCCAGCACCTCATCTGTCTTGCTTATTGTCTTCAGGTTGCCATTGGGATAATAGGTATAGCTGTAGACACCGTCATTGGTAATCCGATTGCCTGAATAACTATAACTCCTTGCACTCGCAGTACCTACAGCAGCCTTTAGCCTGTTGCCACACTCATCATAGGTATACACTAAATCAGGGATATTTAATGGTTGATAATCTGTATTGGTAAGCCTGTTGAGCTTGTCGTAGGTATACTTGCTAAACAGATTGGTTTTGGTTGCTGCATTATACTCTTGTGTAAGATTACCCCCTGAATCGTATTGATAATATCGTTGAAATACAGGGCTATTCCCATTCATGGTATTGATTACACTGGTCCAGTTGCGGGCAGTATAGTCATAGTTGGTGGTTATGCCATTAGGGAAGCTAATTACATCAATACCACCTGAGGGTTCATAGGTATAGCTTACTGTTCCTGTCCTATCGCCTTGAACCTTCACAAGTTGATTAAGCTGATTATAGGTATAGGTAGCTATTCTGCCTGCCGGGTCAGTAATCTGGATGAGGTTATTGCCTGAGTCGTATTCATACCATGTAGAATAATCCTTTCCACTCAATCCCTTCTGCTGACATCTCACCCTACCCCTACTGTCATAAAAGTATGTGGTTGTCCCTGACTCATCCCTTGTTTGGGTGAGATTGCCCTTAGGGCAATTCATATTGGCTTTTGGCGGGGAATAAGTCCCTTGACCATCATACACATAGCTTGCCTTTGCCTCAAAGCTGCTCGATTCAAATGGATTATTTCCTGCATGGTTTACAATCCCTTTTTTGATCAGCCTATTAAGCGTATCATACTGGTATCCTGACCATATTCCTTGTTGATAATGCAAGGCATCACGATTGAACCTGAGATTATTATTATTATCATATCGGTACTCAGTAATCCCTGTATCAGGGTGTGTCTTTTTAATCAATCTGCCCAGGGTATCATACCTGTATCCGGTTATATTATTCCTTGGGTCAGTAATTTTAATAAGATTACCTGCCGTATCATATCCATAGGTATTGGTAATACAACCTTTATCTGTTTCCTGTTCCTTTACCCGCATATTTCCTAATCGGTCGTATTTGGTTCTGGTGTAGCGGCTATTTCCGTCGGTTACGGTTACTACCCGATATGCCCCATCAATCCCATAACTTGTTGTCATTGAACCATTATCAGGGAATACAACCTTAGACACCCTGCACAGAGGGTTATTCTCATACACATATTGAGTAAACTTGCCCCTGCCGTCTTTTTCTACATACGGGCTATAAACCCTATCCTGTAAGCCAAGGGTATTATAGGTTACATCGCTGACAAGATCATCGTCTGTATTTGTCTTCCAGTTTATGGCTATTCCCTTGATAATTGGTGTGGCTGTAATTGTGCCTGAGGTAAGATATGCCTTCCAGCGGATCCATTTGTTTTTCTCAAGATTAGCCGGGATTTCTACAGGGGCTAAGTTATTGACAACAATTGGTACCTCCTGTCCCCATACCTTTCCGTCATTACTGCTCTGGAGCACATAGCTTATTTGCTGCCCATTTAATTCCTGATCAACCATCATGTATCCCCAGGTAGAGACATCACCGCATAGTATGGGCTGAGAGGTGATTGTACCTTGAAAGTAGTAGATGTCCTTCTTGCCCTTAATCCACCATGTAGCATTATAGTGAGAATGTTTGAAATTCTTGCCATCCAATCGTACCTTTATCCTCAGGATATGAGGCTGATCAGGGTCAACACAAGTCCCGTTATCTCTTCCCTCACGCTCATAATCAACATCTGTCGCCTCCCATTTGTATATATAGTAAGTGTTATCTGTGAGAGAAAGGCTTGATTCCATATTTTCACCCTTCTTAGATGAAAATCCTTGGTATTCGTTAGTGTCTCCCCCATAAACAGCATAGGTGCCTAATTTAATACATTTATCTTGAACAATAGTATTTTTCAGACTGCACCCACCCCACTTATCCTCTTTCCATACCCAGCCTTCTGTACCAACAGTAACCTTATTAGACACCTCTGTCTCTGTTCGGATAAGCCTT
>JAHIZN010000096.1 GCA_018814245.1 bacterium | reverse complement strand
TGAGGTTAATCCCACCGCATAGTCAATTGTGCCGTTGTCATTATTAAATCGAGAAATGATCACATTGCCATCTTGCGGGAATGATCCTTGAGTAAGTCCAGTAACCTCCAATACATTCGGGTCAAAGGAAAGATACATGCCGACAGAATCAAAATCAGGAACAGCTGATAGGTTTATTTGCAGGGTAAATGTAGCCCCTGAAATAGCAGTATTAATTTCAGGGAAGACTGCAAGTGTTGTGGAAAAATCGACAACAGGTGGGGTTGAGGTGCCTTGATATTCATACGCACCCATATCGACTGTGCCATTGACTATGCGAGAGTTGCCGTCTTTGTCGGTTGAAGTGATGGCAGTAGCAGTGTTTGAGCCAGCGTTTATACAAGGGGAGGAATCTTGAAGGTGATAGTCGCCTCCTCCGATGAATTGGGGATTGACAGAGATGTCGTTTGAACCAGCAGAGCAGCCATAGTAATTACCTCTACTATTGCCATAGACATTGTTATGGTCAATTGAGGAGGAGGAATCGCAGAAGATGCCCCAGTCGGTATTCTCTGATATGATATTATTAGTGATGGCAGGGGAGGAGGAGGAGTCGCAAGCGATGCCAGTATAGCTATTTCCTGATATAGTGTTGTTGGTAATGGTTGGGAATGAGGAGGGTTGGCAAGCGATGCCATCGCCATTTCCTGATATGGTGTTGTTGGTGATGACTGGGGAGGAGGAAGAGCAGCACCAGATGCCAGGGCCATTTCCTGATATGGTGTTGTTTGTAATAGCAGGGGAGGAAGAGTCGCAGTAGATGCCAGAGTTATTCCCTGATATTGTGTTGTTGGTGATAGGAGAGGAGGAGGAGTGGAAGCAGATGCCACTATAGACATTCCCTGATATTGTGTTGTGAGTAATGCTGGAGGGAGAGGAGTTGTAGCACCAGATGCCCGTGCTATTCTCTGATATGATGTTGTTTGTGATGGATGGGGAGGAGAAGTAGCAGCTAATACCAGAGTTATTCCCTGATATTGTGTTGTTGGTGATGATTGAAGCTGCACCATTTATGCAGTATATCCCATTACCAGTATCTCCCCTATTTTCGCTTCTTGTCGCCCCAGTTATCCTGAACCCTGATATTATTGCCCCATCTGTAGCTGTGCCCTCAAAGGTTACCGTGTTTGTACCACCAAGCCCATCAGCAGTAATCGTGGTTGAATTACTTCCATTCCCAACCAAGGCAATCCCCTTATTGATATAAACCGCCTCCATATAAGTCCCAGCAGCAACCGAAACCGTGCCACCAACAGGACAAGCATCCACCCCTGCCTGAATAGTTCGTTTAGCAAGTTCTGAGCTTGTTCCAGAATTATTATCATCTCCGGTTATACTCACATAGATAATTTTTCCCACCTGCGATGTAAGGGTGGTGGTTACGCTGACGATATTTGATAGTCCTGACCATAATCCAGCATCATCCTTTGTCTTAACAGCAAAGTAGTAGATGGTATTTGGCTGTAAGTTTGTAACAGTAAATGTTTCATTAGAACCTGCTGGTTTTGGAGTCATTGTGCCTGCTATGATAGCAGAATCCCAATTGTTATCGGTAATGGTACAGGTAGCATATCTGACTTCATAAAGTGTGGTTGTTCCATTATCCGTAGGAGCTGTCCAGTTTAAGACAACTAAGTCAGATTGAATAAAGTATTTAAGGTCAGAAATAGAGATAGGAGTGGTAGTATCTAAGGTCTCTTGAAAGTCTGGGGCTTTGCTCGCATCGGTTGTCCCATCGCCATCGTTATCTAATGACATTGTGTAATCACTCTGAGCTTGACTTACGGTAACAGTGATTACTGATCCTTCAGAGACAGGGACATCATTATATCCCACAGTTTCTATAATACTACTTTCGTTAGGCTGGATAATTTCGATATTGGCTGTGCCGGCATCTACGCCTTCTACTTTCATGGTATAGGTGTTATTATTTTTATTTTGAGGAACAGCAATGACCTTTGTTTCACCCATAAAGGAACCGCTTGAATTGGGAATACCTTCTACAATGGAGCCGTCGTGATTTACAGAAGTTGTATTACCAGTTTCGCTTTCAACAACAATAAGGTTGATCGGGCATTTCCCAAGAAAAGCAAGCCAGGCAGATGAAGATTCCTTGAGAAGCGACTTCATTTTAGCGGTTACAGATGATAGGGTCATTGAATCGGGATCTGCTGGGGTTTTATCAACATCCAATTCCCAGTCTTGCTCATCAGGATTATCCTTAGGGCTGGGGCCAGTATTAGTACTATTTGCATAAACATGAGCCCCTGTCCAGTCGGCTAAATTTTGAACAAATTCTTCTCCTTCAGTTCCTTTTCCCACATTGCACGAAAACAGAAGAATAGTAGCGTTGCTCGATAATATATTTTCTCTTCTTAATCTCTCCATTCCAATCTTTGTTTCTATATCACTTTTCAGATGAAACGCCTCCGACATCATTACTTCAGCAACATCTCCATGGGAAAAGATTGTCAATGTGTCTATGGGCCGACCATAAGCATTCTTGATAGCTTTAAGATAGTCTATCCACTGGTTAAACGAAACCGCATCTCCGTTTTCATCATTTTTGGTATCATAAGAAAAGAAATATGACTTTTGATTGTCTGATCCACAAAATGGGGCAAGCTGGTCAATAAAACTAATCACTTCAAAGTTCTCGTTGGCTTCCGGATATCCCTTGTAAACAGTATTGAAACTATCATCAGTGCTTATACCATTACCCCAACTTGCATCCAACCAGGAAGTTATTAATTCTTGCCCCGCGATTTTCCCTATGGGGCTGTCTTCAGAAGAATGGTTCTCTCGTATCCATCTTGTTGTTTGGGAAGTAATAACTTGTGTGGGAAGAGGATTAAATATCCAATAAGTGTAGTCAGGATCATTCAAACAATTTCTGATAATTGAATATATTGACTCACGATCAAAAATGTCCCAATCAAAACTAAACAGTTCTTGCAACCTTTCTAAGGAGAGATTAGATGAAGAAATAGGCTCACCTTCAGGAATATTATTTAAGATATTATCAGTAACCAGTAACACATCATTCCAATCGTAGCCCAATTCATTAAAAATCGTCTCAGAAGTTATCCATCTTCTCTGCCCATCTTTAATAATATAAACCCTGGAATCAGTGGAAGATTTTACTAAAAGACCTTCAGAATCAACCCCTGCAGCAATAAAATCTGGCCCCTGTTCAAAAGTGCCTTCAACGGGTAAGGTTCCTGGTGGTCTAATCTCCAACTTGTCAGAGGAATAATTGCAAATATGATCCCATCCAGGAAGACCTGACATATCATTGATGATATTCATACTTACGATATGATAAGCTTTTCCATTTTGCAGCCAATAGACTGAACTTTGCCCCTCTATACGGGCAAGTGATTTATTAGTGGGGGCAGTTGGACATAGTGATTTCCACAAGTTAATGCTTGTAGCTCGATTATAAGGGTCAGGACTACCGCCTTCCCAGCCATATGGATCTACAGGAATCTCATCTTTTCTAACCTCGAAATGAAGATGTGTCGATCCTTCGCAACCTTTATCACCAACTTTTGCAAATGCCTCTCCTCTTTTTACAGAACCACTGGTTATGACATGGCTACTGCAATGTAAATACCATGTAGAATAACCATTAAGATGGTCAATTTTTATTGTATTCCATGTAGTTGGACTCCCATTTACTGAATCAGTTGAGGGAATGCTAACCGTTCCATCGGCGGGAGCATAAATTAATGTTCCTGAGGATGCCCGATAATCAAATCCAGGATGCCCATCGTAAAAGAGATATTGCTTCC
>JAHIZN010000012.1 GCA_018814245.1 bacterium | reverse complement strand
CTCTCTCAATATCCCCATATTTCCTGCGAAAACTATCATAGCAGGTGTTTTCATTCTGACTTCTGACTCCTGAATTCTGTATTCTTGCTGCCTAAGTAGCTACAAATGTGCTTAAAATAACAATAGCTGAGTAGTTACGAATAAATTACACAGCCTTTACATATAAAATAACTGCCAAAAAATGGACAGCAATCTTTGCATAGGAGATGAAAAAAATGATGAATGAACATGAGGGATTGAATGTTAAAGAGCTTCAGGATAAAACTATTTCAGAGTTGATTGATTTTGCTCATGAATTGAAGATTGAAGGGGCAAGTGGTATGAGAAAGCAGGAGCTTATCTTTGCCATTCTGGAGGCTCGGGCAGAGGCACAGGGACAACTCTTTGGACAAGGAGTTTTAGAGGTATTGCCTGATGGCTATGGCTTTTTGAGGTCTACAAACTACAACTATCTTCCAAGTCCGGATGATATCTATGTCTCTCCATCACAGATTAGAAAGTTTAGCCTCCATACAGGGGATACTGTCTCAGGGCAGATTCGTTCACCAAAGGAAAGTGAAAAGTTCTTTGCTTTGCTCAGGGTTGAGGCTGTAAATTTTGATGAGCCTAATATTGCTTCTCAAAGGATACTGTTTGATAACCTGACCCCGCTTTATCCTCAGGAAAAAATAGTTTTAGAAAGAGCACCAGGTGAAATATCCATGCGGGTTAT
This sequence comes from bacterium, assembly GCA_018814245.1. Taxonomy (GTDB): domain Bacteria; phylum UBA9089; class CG2-30-40-21; order CG2-30-40-21; family CG2-30-40-21; genus CG2-30-40-21. Next base: position 2,520 of record JAHIZN010000012.1, on the reverse strand, counting down.
GGATATGCTTTGCCCAATTGGTAAGGGACAAAGGGGATTAATTGTCGCACCGCCCAGAACAGGAAAGACTGTTTTGCTCCAAAAATTAGCCAACAGTATTACTGCAAACCATCCAGAGATTAAATTGATTGTCCTTCTTATTGATGAGCGACCAGAAGAGGTTACTGATATGGCACGGTCTGTAAATGGTGAGGTAATTAGCTCAACCTTTGATGAGCCGCCTCAACGACATGTTCAGGTAGCAGATATGGTGATTGAAAAGGCAAAAAGGCTTGTGGAACACAAGCATGATGTGGTTATTCTTTTGGACAGCATTACCCGTCTTGCCCGGGCACACAATCAGGTCTGTCCCACCTCAGGAAAGGTGCTTTCCGGCGGAGTAGATTCAAATGCTCTGCATCGTCCCAAGAGATTTTTTGGAGCAGCCAGAAATATAGAAGAGGGCGGCAGTTTAACCATCATTGCTACAGCCCTTGTTGATACCGGCAGCCGTATGGATGAGGTTATATTTGAAGAATTCAAGGGAACAGGTAATATGGAGGTTCTCCTTGACAGGTCGCTGGTAGATAAAAGACTATTTCCAGCTATTAATATTCTTAAGTCAGGAACAAGAAAGGAAGAACTTTTGTTGGATGAGGAAACACTGGCTAAGGTTTGGGTATTACGCAAGGTTCTTAGTACTATGAGTCCGGTGGAAAGTATGGAGTTAATAGTTAGCAAGATAAAGACAACTAAGAGCAATAAGGAATTTTTGATGGCTATAAATGTTGGGGCATAAAAAGCAAGTGTGTTAACATAGGTTCTATGGGCATAACAGGACATATTTTTCCTGTAACCGTTCAGGTTAGTGTAAGAAAAGGAGATGTGGGGGATTATGGAAGAGATAAGGAGATATAGGGATTAGAAAAATATGAGGATAATACAACTTATCCCCTTAGGAATGATAACCCTGTAATCTTCCCTTCGATTTTAAGGCATTGATTATATTATTATCCCCATATCTCATGTCATATCTCCATATCCCCTTTCTTACACTTTTAATGTTATAGCCTGAACGATTACCGTTTTGAATACTCAACCCCTTGAAACAAGAGGTTACAATTGCCATCCAATCTCACCTATTTTATACAAATGATACAAGGTATCCTGCTAATAATGGTGATAATCACTACAGCGGGCTGTGCAGGTATGCGTTCTATGGCTGCAAGCGACAGCCGATATGGAACCAACTGTATAATGCTTAATCTATGGCATGATGCCAAGTTTCATCTTGAGAAAGCTGTAAAAAATAACCCCAATAATATATTTGCCTGCAATAACCTTGGTGTGGTTTACGAGTATTTTGGAGACAATGAGGCTGCAAAATGTTTTTATGAAAAAGCCATAAGTATTTTTGTTGAAAATGCAAAGACACAGGATAGGAAAGGCACAGAAACACAAGGCAAGGAAGAGAAGTGGAAAGAGAAAGACACGGAAACACAGCGAAAGAATGGCAAATCTTCATCATCAACCCGCACATTTGCAGATAGTTGTTATCAAAATCTTAAGGGTCTCATGGAAGAGACAGGACAAACAGAGGTGTCGTCTCTGTCTCAAATTATGCCTCAAGGAACAGTTTCTGTTTCAAAAAAGATTTTGTCCAAAAGGGTGGAGATACAGAAAAAACTTCCATCAATATTGAATATGGATGGTATCAACAAGGTTGAGCTGCTTGTCTTGTTAGCAGATAAAAAGACAGAAGAAATAACTAAAAAGATTGTTGAAGCATTTAAGGAAAAGGTGCAAGAGGAAAGTTCATTCTATATCAATGAAGAGATATTGCAGGAAATAAATGAGGTATCGTCTATAGCAAAGGACAAACCTTTATCCATTATCCATTATCCATTATCCTTATCTTTGCAAAATCATGAGGCAATAATAGACTTGTGTAATGATTATGATGTTCAGGGATTATTTGTTATTGAGATAATAGAATTTAATGATGATCGGACAAATATGGCAACTACTAAAAGCCGTTATTCGGAAGAGGAACGGCGATATATTTACTATGATGTCCCGAGCATTAATCGTAAAATAACCTTGAAGATGAGGTTCTGTTTTCTTGAGGCAAAAACAGGCAACCTATTGTGGGATAAAAAATATGATATCTCTAAAATCAAGGAGTATCCTGTCAAAGATGAAGAAAAAATACCGCTTTATGATATGGAACTCTTTGAAAATCTGTGCAATGAACCGTCAAGTAGTTTTATGGCAGCTACAAAACCACAATATAAATATTCAAAAAGGCAAGTATTGATGGAGAGATAGAAAATTAGGCAGACACACAGGGGTTTGCCCCTACACGATACGATATTAATTAAGGTAACTATTCAGGTAGTGTAAGAAGGGGGATACGGAGATAGAGGGGATAAAGGGGATGGGTAATATCAAAGTATTTCTGTTTCTGCCTTGTTTGTGTAATGGTAACTACTCAGCTATTGTTATTTCATACACATTTCGAATCAGTCAGAAATCGTAACT
>JAHIZN010000095.1 GCA_018814245.1 bacterium | reverse complement strand
AGAAGGAAAGAAACATACATGATATTGCAAAGACAATACCTCTGATATTTGTTTGTTCTATCCATTTTCAATTCATAATTCATAATTCATAATTCATAATTATCCCTCCAGCTCTTTTTGCAGCAACTGCATATCTACCCATGCATCCCTTTTCCATGCAGGGTGATAAAGCAGGGCTGCCGGATGGTATGTGGGCAAGAGTTTAATTCCATGGTAATCGAAAAATTTACCACGCAAGGTACTTATCCCTTCTGTTTTTTTAAGCAATGTTTTGGCAGCAAAATTCCCCATACACAGGATAATCTTTGGCTTAACAACCCTAATCTGAGCAATAAGGCATGAATTACATGCCTCAATCTCGTCATGATTAGGGTTCCTGTTGCCTTGCGGACGGCATTTCACGACATTGGTGATGTATACATCCTCTCTTTTGATATGGATAGCAGCAAGCATTTTAGTCAATAGCTGTCCTGCATCCCCGACAAACGGCTCCCCCTGCATATCCTCCTTTTCCCCCGGCGCCTCTCCGATAATCATCAATTGTGCATCAGGATTACCTGTACCAAGGACAATATTATTTCGATATTGTGCCAGATGACATTTTGTGCAACCCTGAATGGATTCTTCAATCTTTTCAATCGTATCAATATCGAAATCTTTCGGGGGGTTATCAGTAACAGCAGCAGGCTGTTTGACCATTTGAGGGATAGCATCTTTGGCAGGGGTAATCTCTGGCAAAGGTTGTCTATAGGAGGGTAGGGGGGGTGTTTTTTTTATGCTATGAGCTATCATGGGGGCAGCAACTCTTTTTGGTAATGGTAATCTTTCCCCTGTTTCCTGCTCGATATATTTTTTGATTAATCTAAGTAATTGGATGTATTCATGATGAATATCAAGCATGTCTATTAATCCTCTTTTTATATCATCAGCCTTTTTGAAAAAATTTGACAAGCGACCACAAGGGTCGCAGCTACAAGAAGCTATCACGCAACAGGTGATCACATTGTAACTGCAGTGCTTGCCCCTGCCAACACACAAGCGACCACAAGGGTCGCAGCTACAAGAAGCTAACATGCAACAAGTGATCACAATGTAGCTGCAGGGCTTGCCCCTGCCAACACACAAGCGACTACAAGAGTCGCAGCCACAAGAAACTAACACGCAACAAGTGATCACAATGTAACTGCAGGGTGACAAGGGTGCTACCCCCTTGCACATGCCCTAACCATTCTTGTACCCAAATAATTACAATCATTCAGCTATTTTCCTTAATCTATAGGAAAATTATACCGCAAAAAAATACTAAAGTCAAGGAAAATTAAAGAAGTTATAGCCGAATTCAAATTTTTTGGTAACTATTCAAACTAATGTCGTGTCAACTTTAACTTGTCGTATAACCATTTGTAGGGACATCCCTGCCAGAGAGTCTCCCTCCTTGTGGGTGTCCATTAAGCAGGGACAAGCCCTGCAGCTACATTGCAATCGATTGTTGTGTGTGGGAATCTTTGTAGCTGCGACCCTTGTGGTCGCTTATTGGTGGAGCAGAAACAGGGGAGGCAGCACCTCTGTCACCCTGACATAATTAATTATGCGACAATTAACAGTTGACACAACAATAAGCACTGATTTATTATAATTGCTGCTGGATTAGCCATAAAGTTTTCACATTATGTTGCCGATAAAATAATGAGGAGTAAATGCTTTAAAAAATGAATAAAATACGAAAAAATGTTGTTTTTGCTATAAAAAATGCTTGACATGATAAGCATTATGTGTTATGATATATGCAAATTAATACTTAGTTATCGCTTGCTAATGACTTGCAAATACAAGAGCAGAAGGAGGGGAGGGAATTTTTGTTTATTGCATTAAGGGTCATTGGTGGGGTTAGTATAAATTATTGTTTGGTGAACAACGATGTTGTTCACAGTAGATGAATGGGTTCTGCAATTTATAGAAGAAGAGGCAGATTCTAAACGCAAGACCGTATGCAGTAATTACACAGCTTTTTTGCAGCACAAACAAAAGCAGGAAGCCCAGAAGAATCTCAAAATTATAAGGAGGATGAGAATGCAAAAGTTATTTTTGTCATGCTTAATGGTAAGTATTATGGCTATGCCGGCACTTGCCGAGCTGAATTACCCTAACATTGATGTCAAGGGGAATTTGAGATTTAAGTCGATTACGGCTAATGATTATGATTGTAATAAGAATGTGCAGGACAAGGAGGACAATGTCCAGTTGACCGCATACTTAAAGTTGTCTGCTGAGCTGGCAGATAAGGTAGGACTGAAGGCTGTGTTGAAAAATGTAAGCGCACAAGGGGTAACAAATAGCAACGATACTCTCAATACCGTGCTTTCACAGACCACAGTTTATCATATATACTTTAATGTCAAGGATATTGCTGGTGTTGATGCTGTTATTGGACGGCAGAATATAGGCGAGAAGAAGAACGCATTGGTTTATCAGGCCAGCAGTGCAGATGCAATCAAGTTGTCCACAAAGGTTGGACCAGTTGATGTTACTCTTGTTTCTGCAAATGGACCAGCTGATCGTGATACCCTCAATGCTTATATGCTGGGCGGAAAGATTGGTGAAGTAAATGTAGCAGTGGCAAATTATGTACGACAGACATCTGCCGCGAGTGCTGATGCAGTACTTGATGTTACTGTGTCTGGCAAGATCCCTGTGGGATGCGGCATAAATGCCTCACTCGAATGTGCTATGCAGTCTGGCGGAAAGCAGAACGGAAGTACTGTTGAAAATAATGCAACCGCGATACTGGCAAAGCTTGGTTATGATGGATTCGATATGGCCGTTGGTAAGGCTTCCTGCGGACTGACAATCCTGAATACTACAGGAGACAAATCAAGTGCCGATAAGAATGAAAACTATACGGGTATCAAACCATCCCTGAAGCTGACTGAGATTGTGAGTGATATTGCTGCTGACTCAAAGAATGATGATAGGTCATATAGCACAACAGCAATAGGCAATCGCAATGCCATCGTTCTTAATCTTGGTCTTGCTCCAGCCGCAGTTGCAGGGTTAAACCTTGGACTGGCTTATGGGAAATACAAGTTGAATGAAGGTACTGAGAAGAATTATGCCACAGAGATTAACCTTACTGCTGGCTACAAGGCATCTGATGCAGTCTCCCTGAGCCTGCTCATAGCCCAAATGGATCCTGGTAAGGTACTGGCTCCTCTTACAGACAAAGCCACCAAGATTCAGGCTGGTATGAAGATTGCTTTTTAAGTTGAATGGTTGACTCGTAATGTAAATGCAGAGGGGGACATATCCTCTTCTGCATCTGTAGGGGCAACCCCCTGTGGTTGCCCCTCTTGCTTAGGTGGTTGCCCTCTTGCTTAGAGGGTAAAGCAGCATAAAAAAGCCCCTGGATGGGATGAGTTTTCTGTCCAGGGGTTTTTATTGTCATGGTAGTGGTT
>JAHIZN010000094.1 GCA_018814245.1 bacterium | reverse complement strand
TAATTCCCCGCGCATGCCACAAGCAAGTGCAACACTATTGCTGTTAGATTGTCAACTGATAATTGGGGATAGCGATTTATATCGTGTCAATCTCATTTACAGAGGAAAAGAACCACAAAGGGTGTAACTCCTTAAGACGCAATCTCTTGTCAATAGTTCTTCTCATTTGCAATTATCTTGTTATCGCTCGCAATTATTTTCCCTAAGTGTTTGCACCCTTTGTGATTCTTCTCTTTTCTGTTGCACTTGCTACTGGCTAACAAGCCCCATTATAAATTAAAAATTATGAATTATAAATTAAAGAGGATAACACCCTTAATTCATAATTCATAATTCATAATTTTTAATTCCCCCCTACGGTTTATACACAAACGCAGTAATAACCATGTTTCCAGATATGGTTGACACATCTTCTTTGGTTGGTGTCAATTGACTTATCTGCACATTTGTTGGTGTTAATATCCTCTCAAGATTTCCAATTGCTGCCAGAAATTTCCCAAAATTATGATAGGTAGCCCTAGTTGCCAAACTAATTGGGATCTCTTTATAAACATCCTTGCTGATTGGATTAGATGGAACAAAGGTAGAAAAAACAACATGATTCTCCTGAGCAAGGGTAGTAATTGTTTTTATCAGTTCAGGCATATTTACCTCTTTAGGCAGCCTTGTTTCTACATAAGAAAGCTCTTCACGGAGCTTTCTTACCTCTGCCTTTCGCATCTCTAAGTTGGACACAATATCCTGAATTTGTTTTAATTCAGTAGTTTTAGCTATTATCTCATTATCCAATTCTGCTGATTTTATCTTGAGCGGTTTATAGCCATAAGTTATAAAAGAAAAAATAGTAAGTCCTATAAAAACAACAATTAACCCTATAGCTTTTAATTCTTCCTGTGAAAATTTCATCCCTTTTCTCCATTAATAAGAATCGTTCAGCCGTCAGCTATCAGCAGTCAGCAAATATTATAAAATCAAGGCAAATGAAGCATTCCTATCCTTACGCCTTCTTGCTTTTTATACCGTAATGCCTTGCAAAAGCTGAAGACTGACAGCTGACAGCTATATATTATGCGTGCAACTAAGCTGAAAACTTCTTGCCGGATACTTGCCAATCGTAATATTGTTAATATTGGCAATATTAACATTAGTAAATACCTGTGATTCCATAAGCTTAAGCATATAGTTTGCAATAGAAAAATTATCCATTGCCTTGCCGCTTATTTGCAAATCTTTACCCATAGGGTTAGTCAGGCTCTCAAGCCAGACACCTTGAACCAGACAATTAGTCATCTGATCAAAAAGCTTTGCCCAGATAAACCTATCCTTATCCAATTGAGTGATAATACCAAGCCTCTTTCTAAGCTCCTCAATCTCTAACTCAATGGTTCTAATCTCTGATAGATATGGCTGTAATTTAGCAATATTAGCTTTTAAGCCTTCTAATTTTTCTTCCTTTTTCTTAATCTCAAGCAGTTGATTACTCCAAAGAAACCCTATTACAATCACAAAGGAAGATAATACTAATATGACTAAAATATTTCTCCATTGTATTTTCTTTTTTGCTAAGAGAACTGGAGGCATAAGATTTATATTAGTCATTACTTCAGCCCCCTTAAAGCTAATCCTATAGCTACAGTAAATGCAGAACCATATTTCTTAATAATGTTTGCATTAATTTTTGGAGCTAACTTTATATTGACAAAGGGATCAGCAATAACCACAGGAATACCAAGACCACTTGCCAAAAACTCATCTAAATTCTTTAATCTTGCTGTTCCTCCACTCAAAAGCACCTTATCAATATTTTTACGATATACAGGCAATTGAGTATAATAATAAGCAAATGACCGCTCTAACTCATCCAAAAGCCTTGCCCCTACAGACTCAATGGCATAAGAGATATGAGATATTCGTTCAGAATATACCCCTGATGACAAATCTTCACTATGAATAATTACCCCTTCTGCTTCCTTTATCTGCTCTGCTTCTAAAAAGTTTACTCCCAGCTCTCTTTTTATTGTCTCAGTAAAATCATTGCCGCCAACCAGGATATCCCGATTAAAACAAGAACATTTATTTTCTACTACATTAATATTTGTCATCCTTGTTCCAATATCTACTAAAGCTACGACCTCTTCTTCTTTTCCACCTGTTACAAGAGCATCCTCTACTGTAAAGGTATCTACATTAATATGAAGGGTCTCTAACCCTGATCGCTGCAATATCTCCATATGATCATAAATAAGCTCTTCCTTAGCAGCTACCAACAGGACAAGTATCATCCTCTCATCTTTTTCAATCATTTCTTTTATTATTTGAAAATCAATAATCACATGCTCAATATCAAATGGAATATGTTCCTCAGCCTCAAATCTGATAACATCCCGTAGCTCTGACTCACTCATATGAGGAAGTTTAATATATCTCACTACCACAGAATTCCCTGAAACAGAGGTACGAACTTTTTTGGTATCAATACCATTATTATAAAGCATTGTTTTAATAGCTTTTACTGTCAATTCATGCTTTGCCCCAACAGCATCTTCATCTAAGGGTTCCGGAGCAATCTTTTCTAATCCGATTCCTGTTAAAACAACACTATTGCCTAACTTCTTTAGTCTGACAACCTTAACAGTATCACTGCTAATGTCTAAACCTACAGAACCTTTTCCGCCACCAAACAACATTCCATTCCTCCAATAATAATACCAGACAAACTTCCATTACTGAAAATGTTATCACATATATTAACATTTGTCAAGCATAAATTACAATATCTTCAGCAATTCTTACCTGCATCTGCTGTATTTATTTATGCTGCAATAATTTGGTTGCAACAAGGATATCAACTGCCCGCTGTAATTGAGGGTCACACTTCAAGTCGCAGACCAGTTCTTTGCCCCCATTAAGCCTGCCTATTTCAATATTTACTGCCCTTCTAAGAATAATCTCACTTAATTCAATCCCATTTTTAGCCAAAGACCTTTGTAAATTTTTAATATCTTCATCTGTGTAGCTTGAATGTCCCTTGGCAAACTCTTTTAAGTATGGGCTATCATCTAATTTCATCCACATCTCGTGATCCTTGGATGTAATCTCAGGCATCTCTGCAATCACATCAGGGACAATCCCTTTCCCATGGATACATACACCCGAAGGAGTGAAATACTTGGCTGTAGTCAGAGCAATCCCAGAGCCGTCAAGCAATGGAAGTAATGTCTGCACAGAACCCTTACCGTAGCTTTTTACACCAATGGTCAGACCCCGTTTGTTATCCTTAATAGCTCCGGCCAATATCTCTGAGGCACTGGCACTTCCTTCATTTAATAGAATAATAATCGGTTTATCCAGACACAATCCTTTCCCGGTTGTTCGAAATTCTCTATTCATCTCCTGCTGCCTTCCGGCAATAGAAACAATTAAGGCATCTTTCGGCAGAAGATTATCTGCAACATCTATCGCTGATTCCAATAAACCACCTGGATCATTTCTCAAATCTATAACAAGATTTTTCATCCCTTTTTTTTCTAATTTTATTAAGGCATCCTCAAATTCTTTGGGTGTCTTCTGAGTAAAATTAGTAATTCGAATATACCCAATATCCTGCTGAATAATATCAGATTTAACACTCTTAACCTCAATTTCTGCCCTGATAATTGTTACCTTAAATGGATCCTCCACACCATCTCTTTTGATAGTAATAATTACCTGGCTTCCCTGTGGTCCACGAAGTCTTTGAACAGCCTCAAGCAGAGAAAGATTCTTGGTTGATGTCCCATTTATCTCGATAATATAATCCCCTGCCTTTACCCCGGCCAAATCTGCCGGAGTACCCTCAATAGGTGAGATGACCATAAGCCTATCTTGTTTAATCCCGATAACAATCCCAAGCCCGGAAAAACTCCCCTCGGTTTCCACTCTCATCTCCTTAAATGCCTCAGGGGTTAGAAATCTTGTATGGGGATCACCAAGGCTCTTGAGCATACCATCAATAGCCCCATAAACAAGGGTCTTTGCTGGCATTTCTTCTACATATTGAGCATGAATCAGAGAAAATGCCTTACTAAATAGTCGTAATCCATCATATACCTCGGGGCTTTCTGACCCCTGAGAATTAGCATCTACACTCATAGAGATAATAATAGCTAATGCCAGAAACCATAACACATTCCGTAATCTGAAAATCATCACAAACCTCCTGAAATAGAATTAAAAATTGTGAATTAAAAATTATGAATTAAGGATTAAAGATTGCAACTATTTAGATATTTCAGAATTCAGACTCCTGAATTCTGTCTTCTTCCTCATTTTTAATTCATAATTCATAATTTTTAATTTCCTCCCTCATCCTCTCCTCAGCCACCCTGATGGATTAACAGGCTGCCCATCAACCCTTAACTCAAAATGCAGACATGGTTCTGTAGCAAAACCTGTCTCACCTACTGTGCCAAGAGGGGTGCCTGCATTGATCGCCTGCCCTTTTCTCACCATGATATTTGCCAGATGAGCATAAAGGCTATAGATGCCGTTGCCATGATCAATCATGACCAACATCCCGTATCCCTTAAACCAATCAGCATAAACCACGCTTCCGGATTTCACGGCAACAACGGTTTGTCCTGAAGGAGCCGTGATATCTATGCCCTTATTTGCCACATAGGTATCAAACTTTGGATTTTTATATCGTCCAAATTCCTTAATAATCCGTCCGCCAGTAACAGGCCATACAAATGTTCCTTTTTCAGAATAATATTTTTTCTCTATTTCCTGCGACGATCTACCCTTAACAACCCTTGTCCGTGCCTGTGCTTTTTTCTGTGCCTCTAATCTCTTGATTAATGAGGTTAATTTTGTCGATGACCTGTTAAGCTGAGCAACCTGCTGGCGATAAAGTTGTTCCTCTTTCTGAACACGAGAAAGCAGTCCTTTATAATTCCTTTCTTGTTTTTTTTGAACAACAAATTCCTGTTTGTAATCATTCTGAATGTCTGAAAGCTGTTCATGTTTTTCTAAAAGTACCTGTTTCTGGTAATTTAACATCTCCTTCTGTTGCTGTATCTCACGGATCAAGGCATTATCATTCTTCGCAATTATGGTCATAAAGTAAACCTGTCTTGACAAATCTGAAAGATTTGGGGTAGAACATACGATATCTATCACACCATTCTTTCGATATTTATATATTGCCCTCAATCTATGAGCCAATTCATCCTGTTTTTGGCAAAGTTTATCACGGGTTTCAACCAAGGCTATCTTTTTAATAATTATATCTTTTTGTGTCTTTTTTATTGTCCCACCCAAATTACTGACCTTTCTTTGTGTCTGGTTTAGCTGTCGATTTATCTTGTCTAACTTATCTATCACCCTTTTTTCTTTTCTTGTTGACTCCTGCAACAAAGCTTTTTTTTGCTGCAACTCTCTTTGCACCTTTAAGAACCTCTTCCTTTCTGTGGATACATCTGCCAAGCAGAAGCTGGCACAAAGGCACAATGGTACAAAGGCACAAAGGCACCATGCAAGAGCATCTTGCCATACACCCCTACTTTTTAGCTCCTGTTGTGTTTGCAAAGTCATACCAATCATCTCCCATGAGTAGGCATTCAGCCATCAGTTATCAGCAGTCAGCTAACCCTACACAACACAAATTCAAATTTGCGATACATTCACCCGTAACTGCTCAATATCCTGTGGCAATTCGCAGGAGGTTGAAAGCAACAGCAACTATTTCAGGCAGCAAGAAACAGATACAGGGAAAGAACCACAAAGGGTGTAAATTCTAAGAAATAAACCATTATCAAGCTTCTTCTCATTTGTGGTTACCTTGTTATCGTTATTGCTGCCAATTATTTTCCCTAAGGAGTTACACCCTTTGTGGTTCTTTCCCTTGTAATCGTTTATCTATTGTTAATTGTGGCTTGCAAAATCCACAGGTTATTGAGCAATTACATTCACCCTGTTTCCTGCTCTTAACTGGCAGCTGACTGCTGATAGCTGAACGCTTATTCCCCCCTTACTCCCTGTTAGATTTCAAAAAATAATGTAAAGAAAGCAAGCTTCCAAGACATCCAAGAAATCCACTTGATACAATCAGGATACTCATCATTTGCCATGATATAAATTCCATCTGCGGTAAAAATAAAAAGATAGGGTTTGCCGCAAGGGTTTTAAGCAAACCAAAATGATAAATAAGCCATAGGAGTCCAATAGATAATATTCCGCTTATTAATCCATGAATCATCCCCTCTAAGAGATAAGGACACCGAATAAACCATGGTGTCGCACCAACCAATTTCATTATTTCTATCTCATCCTGCCTGGCAAAAAGAGCAAGCTCAATAGTATTTGAGATAATAATCAGTGTAGCCAGTCCAAGGATAAAGCCTATACCAATGATAAACATTCTCACTACATCAGTAATCGTACCAATAACCTCAACCGCTTTCTGTCCATAATCTACCCCTTCTATCCCCTCCATCCCTTCTATAGCTACGGCAATCTTTTTCAGTCTTTCCCATGAAAACCTTTTAGAGGGTGTCAGCTTTATCTCAAAATAGGCTGGCAATGGATTCCCCTGTACCCCTGAGAGAATATCCTCCTGCTGACCTAATTCCTTCTTAAATCCTTCCAGAGCATCTTGTTTTGAGACATATATTATTTGACTTGCCTGATTAACCTGCCTGCCAATATTTGTCTGGATAGATTGTATTGTTTCGGTTGGCAAACCATCCTTTAGATAGACAATGATAGATGCCTTTTTAATTAAAACATCCTGAGCCAGACGAAGATTGACAATCAATAACAGAAAAATACCCATAATAAAAAGGGTGACAGTGATAACCCCAATGCTGGCATAGGTCATTGCCCCTGCCCTCTTGAAGTTTATCATTGCCTCCCTGCAAAAATAACCAAAGGTTTGTGGATGTATCATAACACTCCTTAGTCTGACAAGTCAGACAGGTCAGACTTGTCAGACTTAACTCCAGACTATCCAACTATCTGTCCCGAGTCCACATGAATAACATGTGTACCCATCTTTAGAGCCTTTTCCTTGTTATGGGTAGCAACAATCACTGTTGTCCCCTGATGATTAGTTTCCATGAAAAAATTCATGATATTTGCAGCCATGCCTGCATCTAAATTGCCTGTAGGCTCATCTGCAAGGATAAGAACAGGGTCATTGACTATGGCTCTGGCAATAGCCACCCTTTGTTGTTCTCCGCCAGAAAGCTGGTGTGGAAATGCATCTTTTTTGTGGGTTAATTCAACAATATTCAGCACCTTAATGGTTCGCTTATAGATCTCTGCTGAAGGCAAACTAATAACCCGCAAGGCAAAGGCAATATTTTCAAATACCGTTTTCTGGTATAAAAGCTTAAAATCCTGATACACTACCCCAATTCGTCTCCGAAGATACGGCACATCCCTTGACGCTAAACTGCTGACATTTTTCCCGCCAACAAAGAGCAACCCTGATGTTGGCTTTGTCTCTGCATAGATCAATTTCAGGAAGGTGGTTTTTCCTGCCCCGGATGGACCGGTAATAAAAACCATTTCTCCTCGGCCAATCTCTACATTAATATCATTTAATGCCTGAATCCCTTTTTCATATACCTTAGTGATATGACGCATCTGAATCATGGTTATACTCCAAACTCTTAATTTAATTTTACATTTGCTAATAATTTATCAATAGGTAATCCTACATCTGAAAAACATGCCAATCCTAACAGAGCAAGATATATTGTTACAACTGTATTGCAATTTGGATTAAACAGACACTTATGGTATAATAAAACTGTAATAAAAACTCCTACACAACAAAAGAAAAATTTAATTAAATAATATTTCCATTTAGGAATTTCATATTCTTTATCTCCTCACAAAGATATTTCGTATTTTTTAGTATCTAAACTTTCCATATTAACCCAACCTTACAATTAGGACATTCATCAATTCTTTCTTTAATCTCACCACGACAATGTGGACATCTATAAACTTCTCGCGAGAAAGCCTTTATAAGTTCAACGGCAATCCATCCACCACCAATAAGTGCCAATATTTTAAGCAAACCTTCTGAAAAATTTTCTTTTTCTTGTGCCATTTTTTCTTCCTTTCTTCTTAAGTCGTTGCAGTCGTACATTCACTCAGATAGGGACAAGAGGAAAGCACCTTTGCTATCATGTCCTTACAACGACAATCGTTCGTTATTTGCTTTCGCATGAGACAAGACTTGCGGCCTTTTTCCACCCACTGCCACCGCCAGCGGAGGACATCTTGTGGTTGTCCATCTTTTCTCACCAATCACTGGACTATTACAATCTCATGCTTTCCTTCCCATCACCCTTATCACTGCCTCAACAATAGAAACACTATCTATCTCAAAAACCCTTAACAGCTCCTCTGGTGTTCCAGACTGACCAAAGGTATCCCTCATCCCAACCATTTCCACAGGAGCAGGAAAATTTGTTGACAAAACCTCAGACACCGCACCTCCAAGCCCGCCAATGATTGAGTGTTCTTCAGCCGTAACAATGGCTCCGGTTTCTTTTGCAGCAAGGATAATTGCTTGTTTATCAATGGGTTTAATGCTGCTGGCATTAAGGATTCTCACCTCAAGCCCTTGCTCGGATAATATTTGAGCTGCCTTAATGGACTCATTGACCATCAAGCCACAGGCAATAATCGTTGCATCTTTTCCCTCTCTCAAGGTAGCTGCCTTGCCAGGAACAAACTCGTATGTATCATCAAAGATTATAGGAAGCTTTGATCGTCCCAATCTAATATAAAATGGTCCCCGAGTCTCAACCGCATATTGAACCGCCTTTTCTGTTTCTGTCCCATCAGCCGGCACAATCACAGTCATATTTGGCAATACCCTCATCAGACTGATATCATCTATTGCCTGATGTGATGCACCATCTTCTCCTACAGAAACACCGGCATGAGTAACAATAATCTTTACATTTAATTTGGGCCAGCAGACAGATAATTTCACCTGTTCATAAACCCTGCCACTCCCAAAACAAGCAAAAGTAGAAACTATTGGTATCTTTCCGCAGGTGGATAAACCAGCTGCGTAGCCTACCATATTTGCCTCAGAAATGCCAAAATTAAAAAACCTTTCCGGGAATTCATTGCCAAACCACTGGGTTCTGGTAGAGGATGATGTGTCTGCATCAAGCACAACCATACAGGGATGGATCTTACCCAGTTTTATTAAAATTTTACCGTAGGCATCCCTTGTAGCCACCATTTCTGTCATTGTATCTCCTATTGTAATTGATCAGTTTTCATTTATACTCGATGCTCAAGTTTTAACACAAGTGAATTGAGAACAGCACCCCAATTTATTGGGGTGGACTAAGAAATAACCAAAATTCAACCGCTTCAGCGGTTTAAAAGTTAGGGATACCATGTTGCATTCACAAATGATAGAAACCGCTGAAGCGGTTATTATTTCTTATATTATCCCCACCACCATGATGAATCATGGTGCTCATCTCAATAAATCTCATTATGATAAATCAGGGTGCTAAGCTCAATAAATTATCTCAACATTGAGGTTGAAAACTTGAACATCGAATAGGAATAAAATCTGCCTGCTTTTTCATCATCTTCAGCTCTTTTGAGAGCCTCTAAGGATTCTGTATCCTGCATCTCTTCAAGTGTAGCCTTCCATTCTTTATATTCTTTTAAGCTCATTATTACTGCTAAATTTTTACCTTTTTGACTCAATATTACATCTTCATTCTTTTCAACAACAGACTCAATTATTCTTCCCAAATCAGTTTGAGCTTGTTCACAAGAGACTACTGCTGGTGTCATTGAATTACCTCAATTTTTAATTCATAATTCATAATTTTTAATTCTATGCCAACTCACTCAACGCCTGTCGTTCCTGTTCACGGGTAGGTGCTACACCATGAAAACCAACCTTGCCTTCCATAAAAGAAACACCCTTGCCCTTAATGGTATCTGCCACAATCATGGTTGGTTTATCCTTGGTTTTATGGGCAATCTCTACTGCCTCGATTATCTGTTCAAACGAATGTCCATCAATTCTTAGCGTATTCCATCCAAAAGCCTTCCACTTATCAACTACAGGCTCGATATTCATTATCTTTTCTACCTCACCATCAATCTGGAGCTTATTATGATCAAGAAAGGCACAAAGATTATCTAATTTATAATGGGCTGCAGACATGGCTGCCTCCCAGACCTGTCCCTCCTGACTCTCACCATCGCCGATAATAGCGTAAACTCGATAATCCTTTTTGTCAATCTTTCCAGATAGTGCCATACCACAGGCTGCTGAGATTCCTTGTCCCAAAGAGCCAGTGGAAAAATCCACACCAGGAGTTACCTTAGAGTCAGGGTGTCCCTGAAGTATACTCCCTAATTTTCTTAAATTCATTAGTTCTGATGTTGGGAAATATCCGCATAAGGCTAAAACAGCATAAAAAGCAGGACATGCATGTCCCTTAGAAAGAACAAATCTATCCCTTTCTTCCCATGCTGGATTAGTAGAGGAATGATTCATTATTGAAAAATAAAGGGTTGTAATTATATCTGTCATGGAAAGCGAGCCGCCTGGATGACCTGAATTTGCCTCAGTTATCATCTGAATAATAAGCCTTCTTACCTCTTTAGCCCGCTCTTTAAGATTAGCAATATCTTCCATTTCCCCTCCACTACAGATGTTTAATTCTACTTTTTCCTTAACTACTCAGCTATCTCATTTTCACACATGACATGAAATCAGTCAATACGCTTTTACAGAGAAAGAGCCACAAAGGGTGTAAATATCGGTGGTGTCTCCCTTTTCTCCATTATCTCCCTATCTCTCTATTCTCTATCC
>JAHIZN010000093.1 GCA_018814245.1 bacterium | reverse complement strand
GGATAGAGAATAGAGAGATAGGGAGATAATGGGGAAAAGGGAGATACCACCAATATTTACACCCTTTGTGGCTCTTTCTCTGTAAAAGCGTATTGACTGATTTCATGTCATGTGTGAAAATGAGATACCTGAGTAGTTACCAATAATTATCCATGAAAGAATTATTTGAGATTGTTGATGAACAAGGGAATATCATTGGTCAGGCATTGCGTGAAGAATGCCATAGTAATCCTTGTCTGCTTCATCGGGTCTCCCATATTCTGGTTTTTAATTCACAAGGCAGCCTCTACCTTCAGAAACGATCTATGGACAAGGATATTCAGCCCGGAAAGTGGGATACATCTGTTGGCGGACACCTTCACCCGGGCGAAACCCATGAAGATGCAGGTATTCGTGAGATGACTGAAGAATTGGGAATACAGGGCACAGCACTTACCCGTTTGTATGATTATATCTGGAGGAGTGATCGCGAGTCTGAGATGGTGAGAACATTTATGGCTATGTACGATGGTGAGATTATCCCCTCGATAGATGAGATTGAAACAGGAAGATTCTGGACAGATGATGAAATTAAAGACAATCTCAATAAAGGCATTTTTACCACAAACTTTGAGAAGGAATATGAGAAATACACAGCCAGAAGTTGACAATTGACAGAGAAAGATGGACAACCACAAAGGACACAAAGAACACAAATATTTTTTTCTTAGTGAACTCTGTGTATCCTTTGTGTACTTTGTGGTTAATCTGAAACAACGGACAAATGAAAGCAGGAGACTGGAGAAATGATCAAGGCAGTTATTTTTGATATGGATGGATTAATGGTAGATACTGAAACAGTGTATTTTATTGCCCTGCAACAGATTGCCCAAAAAAGGGGAAAGGATTTTCCCATGGCATTAAAAAGAGCAATGATAGGCAAGCAGGGTGTGATCAGTATGGATATTTTCAAGGAGTATCTTGTCCTCAATGAAACAGCAGAGGATCTTTTGGTTGAACGAGAAGATGTCTATGGTGGGATATTAAACAAAACTGAATTAGTGCCATTAGATGGTCTTCCTGAACTGCTGTTGTTGATTGATACCATGGGTATACCAGCGGCTATTGCCTCTTCTTCTGCAGAGCAATGGATCAGGCTTGTTATAAACAAACTTGGAATTTCTGATAGATTTAAGGCAATAGTTTCAGGAGATAATGTAAAGAATAGCAAGCCATACCCGGATATTTATCTGCTTGCAGCAAAAAGATTGGGAGTGCTGCCTCAGTATTGTCTGGCTCTGGAAGATACCCCTACAGGTATAGAGGCAGCAAAAAGGGCAGGCATGATCTGTGTAGCTGTACCAAACCATTACTCCAAAGGACTTGACTTTTCTATGGCTGATATGGTCATAAACAGCTTGGAGGATGTGGAGAATAAGGTGTTAAGAAAATATGCAAAAATATAAAGCGTTTCAAATTTTATTAATGACAATCTGGATAGTGTTTGGCAGTATCAGCCTGAGTATAGCCATTGCCCCACCCACAGGGATAATCGTAACGCATGAAAAGGATAATGCCTTTGATGTCTCATGGAAGCCCAGTGAGGACAAGGATATTATGGGTTATGGTTATCAACTTGACTCCTCCCCCGTGGTTTCATGGACCAATGGGACAAAAACAAGTGTCCGGGTAGCAGGCAAGGGACTGCATCATTTCTGTATTTGCAGCATAAATACTGTGGGCGAAATTTCTTTTTATGCCACAGCTGTCATAGATTATTCATTCAATACAAGCAAAGAACAAATAGGCTCGTCTTCTACCTATCAGGCTGGTGCATGGCCGGCTGGTATGGCTGTAGGAGACATTAATGGTGATAATCTGAACGATATTGTTTGTGCAAATTACAATGATAATACAATTAGTGTGTTTATTCAGGATAATAACGGAAGGTTGTCAGAGCAAGCAACATATTCTACCTTCTTAAATCCCCTGGGGGTTGGGATTGGGGATATTGATCTGGATGGCAGGAATGAGATTTCAGTGGTATGTGCCGGGGCAGACATAATGAATATATTTGGACAGGCAGTCATTATTGACGGAAGTATCACTATTAAGTATGGCACCACCACCCTTGATGGTACCATAAGCCTTTCCGGGGTAAAGACATTTTCAGGTGAGATAAAGGTTGAGGGAGAACAAAGCGGAAGCATCTGGATTTCATCTGACAATCTCTGCCTATTTCAGCTTAAGCAGGGGACATCTACCTTGTTTGGTTCCTGTACGCTTAGTGAGCAAAGCTCAGAGCCGGTTAGATTAATCGGTGAGATCAAGGCAAGCGATGGAATGGCTGCCTATACAGGCAAAATAACCCTGAAGAAAGAGACTGGAGGGCATCTCATAAATATAGCTAATTATGCCACAGAAAGGGCACCCTATGGATTGAGTATGGGAGATATTAATGGGGACGGGAGGAATGATATTGTTGTAGCAAATCTTGGGGCAGAGAGCATTAGCATCTTTACATGGCTGGCAAACATTCCAAGGTCGTATTCTTACCTTTATCATAGCTTTGCATTTGCCAAAAAAATGATCCTGAGGTTGGAAGGGGATAAAATATTTGCTTATATTGTCTATCCAGTGGATAAAATGCCATTTGGGATAGATATTGGAGATATGAACATGGACGGATTACAGGATATGGCTTGTGTTAATTATCAATCAGGCAACATGAATGTATTTCTTCAGGAAAATGGTATTCTGAAGCCATCCGGCACCATAACCACAGGACCAAACCCAACCAGTGTCAAGTGCGGTGATATTAATAGCGATGGGATGGCAGAAATAGTTACCTCCAGCCTTGGCGGGGGCTCGTTATCGATCTTTACCCCAGCTGGATTGATAGGAACATATACAACCCATGATGCCCGCTCAGGCGGGGTAGATGTTGGTGATATTAATAATGATGGCAGACAGGATGTGGCTGTTTCAAACGATACCTCAAATACAGTGAGTGTATTTATTCAGGGTAAAGATGACAGATTAAATTCACAAACATCCTGTAAAACAGGCACATCCCCTGGTTCATGTAAGATTGCAGATATAAATAATGATGGCATTAATGAGGTTATTACCGCTGATGCACAATCAAATACGATTACAGTGCATTATTTTGTTCACTCAAAATAAAAGGAACAGCGACCACAATAAGGCAGTGTCGTGTCAACCTTAATTTGACGCATAACAATTTGTAGGGATATTCCTGCCAGAGAGGCTTCCTCGTGGGTGTCCGTTAAGCAGGGACAAGGGGGTAGCACCCCTGGCACCCTGCAGCTACGGTGTGATCGATTGTTGTGTGTTGAGAATCTTTGTAGCTGCGACCTGCCAGAGGTGCTCTCCTCTTGTGGTCGCTTATTGGTGGGGCAGAGACAGGGG
>JAHIZN010000092.1 GCA_018814245.1 bacterium | reverse complement strand
CAAATCGACTTGTAGAAGTCTGATAGTTAAAAAATTTCCTTGTTTTCTCGACTATTTTCTGGTTAAATTAATATTTAACTCAATCCAAACTTTATGGTAAAATGCTGCTTTAGCATAAAGTTGGATTGAAAATAATTATAAGCAAGAATCATGCCAAATCATTCCGAACAGTATTGGCGCTGTCCCCAATTACCTGTCCCAATTACTCTAAAATGAGATACCTGAGCGAGCAATTACGATTAATCATAATATTTTCGCCTGTCGAGTATTACAGCAACTTAATATCATTTACCACAATTTCAAACTTACAATTCAGGGATACGGCTGCCTTGCGGCAAATCATCATCCTTGACAAAAATATCTCAAAATATTCCATTATCTGTGAGACATGGGTATCAATGGTTAGATTTAGGGAGATTATCCTTGAATCAGCATCTATTTCAACAGAGGAATAGGTGGCTGCATAGTTGACCCGGTCATGAATATCAAAGGTAATCATGTTGGGGTTTCTGACCCGGCTTCTATGAATATCAGCCTTATCTGCCAGAATAACTGCTGCGGCAATATTACTCACGGGTCCTCCCCCCTCTTCCTCATCATGATTGCCTATTGCCCGAATAATAGCAGTTATCTCATCCTCGATAAACCCTAAACTCTTGAGAATTTCAACAGCTAACAAGGCACCTGAAACACTATGTCCCTTACGATTAACTACATTCCCAATATCGTGTAAATAACCAGCTATCTCTGTCAGCTCCACAACCCTTGGCTCATGCCACAATTTAGTCATAATCTTACTGGCATTTTGCGAGACAATGGTCGCATGTCGTATCCCATGTTCTGTATAACCAAGGACATCAAGGTTTTCGTCTGCCCCTTTTATGTAAGCATTTGTCAGGGGATGTTTCTTTATATCCTCAATTGTATTTTGTGGTTTGTGCATCATTTTTCTCCTGTTAAATAGGATGTAGAGGCGTATGTTTTTCGCTTCTATTACATAATATCATATTTTACATTAAAAAGCAAGTATTTTACTGACCGAAAGCATTGCACCTGCCGCCTATCTTGCGTGCTGTAGGGGCAATTCATGAATTGCCCCTACCTTCTTGTGATTGTCTGTTGTTTGAGTAGCCAATCAATCAGCGGACAGAGCCTGCCCCTGGCGAATGCACTTATCCTTACCCACAAGTTCAACCACCATTAATTCAGCAATTCAGTAATTCAACAATTGACAATTGCTGAATTACTGAATTGTTGAATTATTAATCATTTTGCGATACATGTTTCTGTTGTTTTGTAGCATTTTTCGTCAGAATTCTGTCCTCCAAAGATGTGGGTAAGGATAAGGGCGAATGCAGGGGGCAGGAGTGACACATGTTTAATCCTAAACTTTAATGATGACGCAGCACTGGAAATTTTCACTTGACATCCAATATATCCTATGTTAAAATAGCTGAACACCTGATTATCAAGGATGGCTTTACTGATGTCGAATATATCATCACAGATATTGAAAAAAAGAAAACAACATGTGGCTATGGTGCTCTTCTCTATCCTATCCATTTTATTATTCTTTAATCTGTGTGGCTGGAAATTCTATCTTGAAGCAAGAAATCTTTTAGATGAAGAGCTTGGTAATCGGCTCATATCCATTGCCGTAACTACTGCCTTTCAAATATCCCCCACATTGATAACGGCAATAAAGGAAAAAACCATAGATGATGCTCAATCCTTTAACTTCAGGGAGTATTTAACCACAATCAATGAAAATAATGAGCTGGAGAGTATCTTTATTATTGATAAGGATCATAATCTTATCCTTGATGCCGGCTCAGAACACTTAGAGGGAGAAAAATATCAATGTATGGATGTTGATGATACTACCAAAATCCTTGATGTTTTTCTGGGTAAACCCTCTTGTTCTAAGCTATATCGTAAGGGAAAGCAGATGTTTAAGACAGGCTTTGCCCCTTTGAAAGAGCCTTGTGGCGAGGTAATAGCTATACTTGGGGTTGATGCCAGCCCTAAATTTTTGAATGCTTTGTCTCAGATAAAAAATATCCTGATCCTATTTGGGATAATCAGCCTTGTTTTTGGTGTTATCTCTGTGCTTATTTTGCTTGCTGTTATAAAAGGATTTATCTCTGATCTATTCCATGCAGAAAAATTTGCCAGTCTTGGCCGTTTATCTGCCGGGATAGCTCATGAAATCAGAAATCCATTGCAAATAATCGGCAGTACAGCAGAGTTATTAAAAAAACGATACCTTTCTCAGGATAATTATGACGAGTTGTTTGATTATATCCCTGATGAGGTAAAAAATATGAATAAGACGATTGCTAATATTCTTTCACAGACCAAGGATACCCTGCTTGAGCTTGAATTAAACAATCTCAAGGCATTGCTTGACCAGATTATTAACAGGATGTCTCCTGATATGGAAAGGGCAAATGTCAAAATAACTAAACATATTGAACCAGAAATTGGAGAATTTTATTTTGACAAACAGCAGATGGAAATGGTATTTCAAAATCTTATCCGTAATGCCATTGAAGCCATGCCTGACGGTGGGGTGATTGCTATCAAGGCATATCCTTACAGGAATGGTAATCAATTTGTGGCCATTGAGGTTGGGGATACCGGACATGGAATTCACAAAAGGGATCAAAAAAGATTGTTTGAACCATTTTTTACAACCAAAGAACATGGCTATGGATTGGGTATGTCCATTGTATTTGGGATAATCCAGAAGCATGGAGGGAAGATAATGGTAAAGAGTAAGCAAAAACAAGGCACAACCTTTACCATGATTTTGCCATGGAAACAAGTTTCTGAATCTTGAATAGCGAATCGCGGATTGCGAATCTGCAGAAATGAAACAGATTCACGATTCGAGATTCGCAATTCTCAATTAATAATGCCTTGCATCCCTCGTTGGCAGGGGCAGGGGGGGTGGCTGAACGCTTACTGAAAACAAGGGGAAGGTGTATAATGAAACTCTTAATTGTTGACGATGAAAAAAAGATATTGATGCTCTTGAAACAATTCCTTCAAGACGAAGGGTATGAGGTGGAAACGGCTGAGAATGGGTTTAAGGCAATAGAAAGGATACAGGAAAATGCGTTTGATCTGGTCATCACTGATCTGAAGATGAGCGGGAAGGACGGAATAAGTGTCTTGAAGGAGACAAAGGCTCTCTCGCCTCGTACAGAGGTAATTATGATGACTGCTTATTCTTCAAATGAAACAGCGGTTACAGCCTTGAAGGAGGGTGCCTATGATTATCTCATTAAACCCTTTGAGAACAATGAATTAAATCTTTTGATAAAACGGGTTGAGGAAAAGCAGCAACTGAAGAAAGAAAATATAGGGCTTAAAGAGAAATTAGAAACACCCTATAAACTTGATAACATCATTGGCAGAAGCGAGAGTATTCGCGGTATATTTGGTATGGTAAAACAGGTTGCCTCTACCAATACTACTGTCCTGATACTTGGCGAAAGCGGTACAGGCAAAGAGTTGATCTCCAAGTCTATTCACTACAATAGTCCGAGAAAGGATAAACCATTTATCGCTGTTCATTGTGCCGCCATGGCAGAAACCCTCTTGGAAAGCGAGCTGTTCGGCCATGAAAAGGGGTCATTTACCGGTGCCCATGTCAGAAAACTTGGCAGATTTGAATTGGCAAAGGGCGGCAGTATTTTCTTAGATGAAATAGGAGAAATAGCCCCATCAATCCAGGTAAAGCTACTGAGAGTCCTTCAGGAAAGGGAATTCTTCCGGGTTGGCGGTGAATCAGTAGTTAAGGCAGATGTCAGGGTTATTGCTGCTACTAATAAGGATCTCCAGCAGGCTGTCAAAATGGGTGAATTCAGGGAAGATCTGTTCTATCGGCTGAATGTTTTTCCTATTACCCTGCCCCCACTCAGGGATCGGAAGGATGATATTCCTGAATTAGTCAGGTATTTTATCAAGAAGTTTGGTCAGGAAGGGAAAGAGGTGAAAAATGAGGCGATTGTTCGCCTTATGCAGTATAAATGGACTGGAAACCTTCGGGAATTAGAGAATGTGATAGAAAGGGCATTGCTTTTCTCTGGTAATGGACCAATCACTACTGCGTGTCTTCCGGGACATATTCAGGAGAATCAAGTAATTCCTGTCTCTGTGTATATCCCTGATGAGGGTGTATCCTTGGAAAGGATTGAACATGAATACATCCTTAAAGCAATAGAAAAGGCAAAGGGAAATAAGAGTAAGGCAGCTAAATTACTCGGCATTACCCGTCGGGCACTTTATTCAAGGATGGAAAGGTTTGAGAGGGGAATATCGCCGGAGACAGATGAGGATGAAGATGAGGATGATATGTAGCTGTTGCACTGTGCTGGTTCACCGTGAATCGTAATTTCCATTCAATTGTTAAGCTACTTTTCTTGGGGTCCTGCTCAAGACCAAATCATGTCAATCTTGTTTACAGAGAAAGAATCACAAAGGGTGTAACTTCATAGATACAACCATGTTTCCTATAGATTACACCCTTTGCGATTCTTTCTCTTTTTGTTGCAATAGCTATTAGCTGACAAACTCCCAAATCGCTAACTTAAATTGAAGAAAATTATGATTTTGTCTGAAGCAGCACACCAGGTAATAAAATGACAAATATAAAAATTGACCAAATAATCCGTTCCAAAAGAAAGACAATGTCCATTGAGATTACACGCGATGCGAGGCTCATTGTGCGTGCTCCCAAGGCAACATCTTTGGGCTTTATTGAAAATTTTATACTTAAGAAACGCCTCTGGATACAGGACAAACAGAAATTGGTCAAAGAAAAACACTCTCAGTCCCAACCAAAAGAGTTTGTCAATGGAAAGGAATTTTTATATCTGGGGAATACCTATCGTCTTTGCATTGTAGCTGAAAATGCCCCGCCGCTTCTATTATTTGATCAAGAGTTTTGTTTATTAAGAGCATATCTTTCTGAGGCAAGGCAACTGTTTATTGGTTGGTATAAACAACAAGCATATGAAAAAATTAAGGAGCGGGTAGATGTGTATTCAAATCTATTTGGACTCAAATACAACAAATTCAGCATAACCGATGCCCAAAAACGCTGGGGTTCCTGCAGTGCTAAGGATAATTTGTGCTTTGCATGGCGTCTGATTATGGCTCCTTTGCAGATAATAGATTATGTGGTTATCCATGAATTGGCACATATTGAAGAGAAGAATCATTCAATAAGGTTTTGGAATAAAGTTAAAATATTAATTCCTAATTTTAAGGAAAGTAAGAAATGGTTAAAAGAAAATGGGCATTTGCTGGTAGTTTAGTGCGGTATTTGTGAATTCCTTGCTGATTCTCGGTGAACCACAAAAATCACCTGCTCCTTGTCGGGTGCATTTTTGTGGTTAGGCAATTGCTTTGCTTCGCTATCTTTTTCTTTTCTTCTGGCGTAACTATTCAGGTAATAAAAAGGTGATAAGGAAATGAAGGAGATGGGGAGATAATAGATTATTGGTAAGTATTTGAGTATCAGGTTGTCTTCAGCTGGCAGGGGTAGGGTGGTGAATATCTTATTAACATTACACAAACAAGGCAGAAACCCAATGCTTTGATCTTATCCATCCCCTTTATCTCCTCTATCTCCATATCCCCCTTCTTACACTTTTAATGTTATAGCCTGAACGATTACCTAAATTCTTGCTGCTGAATAGTTCAAGGATTATTAAAAAGCCATCTTTGTTGCCAGAGATGCGGTTTGAGTTTTTACCCCATTCTTATCAATAATCCCACGATGGATATAGGTTAAAATTACATTATCGCTCAACCCATAGGTTATCTCCTGAGTGGTTACGCTGTTTTTGGCATTAAACTTAAATAAGCTTTCCCCTTTTTCTCTTATTTGATCATAAGAAAAGGAAATGCCTATATTTTGTTTGGCTATTCGAGAGATAAGATTATTATCTACCTTTAATTCACCATGTACCCTTGGCTCACCTTCCTTAAAGTTTTCCATGGCAAAGCCTATATTAATAGCCTTAAGTATCTTTAATGTAACCTCTTCATGCCATCCTGTTGACTTTTTGATAGAGGATAGGGATGTAGTGCCTGGTCTCATCACCTCATAAAGGGAATTAAAGATACTCGGAACAAAGTTTTCGCCCAGATTTCTTATCTCAATCTTATACCCAAGATCAGCATCTATCCAGCCAATATGACCATTGCCGACTAAACCATAAGCCATGCCTTGTCCAAAGTCCTGTATCTTGGCCATGTCTGCATTAAATTTCAGCAAATTTCCCAAAATAGGCATTTCAAGGTCAACACCATAAGCTGTGAGGGCTTTCTTGTTTTCATGCTGAGGCTCAGTATCAGTTACACCGCTTAATCCAAGCTCAATCCTGTTCAGGATAGGAATATCCATATTCATCATCTTTAATGGCTTACAGTAAAATCTGCCGCCAAAAAGTCTTGGGTTGGTTACATTATTAATCACGGTTTCTATCCCACTATTTTTCAGGTTGACATCTATTTCAGAGCCAAGTACATTTTTACTGGTATTAGTGCCCTGATTTGAATAATAGCTAAGGATAAATCCATGTCCAAGAATAGCCCTATCCAAGGTACCTAATCGGGCATAAAGGGGCTTATCTCTTTTCTCTGCCCAACGGATATATCGAATAATATTACCGGCATCTTTCCAATCCTCACCCCTGAAACCATCTTCATTCCAGCGAGCAAGTATGTTCAGTCCAATGCCAAGTTTACCAAAACTAATGTCAGGCTGAACAACAACCTCATTATAATACTTATTATCAATCATCCTTGAGCCTACTAATCCTCCAAAGGTTACGCCCTTTTTGCCTGTTTTTTCTTTAGGGGCTGTTGCTGGTGTTTCGGGTTCTTCTGTCTCTTTCTTTTTAACCTCTTCCTTTTTGGCTGGTATTTCTTTGGCCGGCTCTGCATCCTCCTGCCACTCTTTTTCGAATTTATTTTGTTGCTCCGGGGTAACATAAACAGGTACTGATAATTCTCCAATTGGTGTAATATTAGAGAATTGACTCTTTAGAATCATGTACTTTTGATTGCCTGTCAGATTTTCTAACCAGACAGTCCCATCTTCAACATAGACTGAGGATGAGTTATCATCATTTACAAAGGTACTCCATTTAGTACCCCTGATACCTGCTAATGATGTAGGTGTAACAACCTCAAAGCTTGAGTCTTTGTCTAATTTTTTAATCTCTGTACGGATCTTACCTATCCAGAGTTTAACCTTAGAGGCAAACCCTTTTTGTCCTTCCTGTATCTCAACTTGTTTCTTTAACTCCAAAATATCAAGAATAGAATTTGCGGCTATAACTATAGAAGAGCCTTGGCCCAAATCAATATAAGCCCGACTCTTTTCAAAGGTTCTTATTCGTTGATTAGCCTTAAGCTTCATCCCAACTGCTGCTTTTTTCCATCTTACCTCACCAATAGCCTGAACCTCTACGAGTCCGGATACCTTGGTCAGGCTGATTTCCTCCTCCTGTGTAGTAGTAGCGGTGGTAGTGGTAGTAGTGGTTCCACTCGCATAGACAGGGATGAAGAATGTACCCATCAAAAGAATCGCTGCCAAATAACCTATCCTGCATACATTTCTCTTTACCGCCATTTCTTAAACCTCCTGCTTAAAATTTTAAGGCACTTATGCCATTTTTGTAATCGTTCAGGCTATAACATTAAAAGTGTAAGAAGGGGGATATGGAGATATGACATGAGATATGGGGATAATAATATAATCAATGCCTTAAAATCAAAGGGAAGATTACAGGGTTATCATTCCTAAGGGGATAAGTTGT
>JAHIZN010000091.1 GCA_018814245.1 bacterium | reverse complement strand
TAAAATCGAAGGGAAGATTACAGGGTTATCATTCCTAAGGGGATAAGTTGTATTATCCTCATATTTTTCTAATCCCTATATCTCCTTATCTCCTCCATAATCCCCCACATCTCCTTTTCCTACACTACCTGAACGGTTACTTATGAATTATAAATGGGAGAATAAAGAGGTGAAATATGCCTATTCCTTGCAAAGACAGCATATTTGTTTTGCTCTTCTTTCTTTCACTTCATATAATTCATAATTCATAATTTTTAATTCATAATTTCCCTTGCTTACGCCACTAATTCCACTCTTTTCTCCATATCGATTGGCGGCAGATATGATATGTCTGACAAACCAAAGCACTTTAGAAATTCCTTAGTTGTGCCATACAAAAAAGGGTGACCTATTACATCTTTGCGTCCAAGAACTCTGACTAATCTCTTTTCTAAGAGTTTTTGAATCTGAGCCACAGAATTTACACCACGAACAAATTCTATCTCTGCCTTTGTTACAGGCTGATTATAAGCAACAACGGCTAAGGTTTCAAGTGCCCCAAGTGAGAGCTTGTCATTATTTGGAGAATTGGAAAGTTTACTTATCCAGCAGGCATACTGTGGATTTGTACACATTTGGAAGCCGCCTGCCACTTCCAGTATCGTCAACCCACGCCCCTGATACTCATCCTGTAGTTGCAATATGAGGCTTTCAACCACAGGAACATCTGTATCAACTATCTGAGCTATTTTTTTTAGACTCAAAGACTCCCCACTGACAAACAATAGGCACTCTATCGAGTTCTTGAGTTCTTTATTAACCTCCACAATCATTTATATTGCCCCCCCTGTTTTCCCATAATCACTGATGCAAGCTTATTTGAGCTCTCCACAAGAGGAGAACACCTCTGGCAGGTCTCCACCCCTGTAACGGACACCCACAAGGAGGTAGCACCTCTGGCAGGGATGTCCCTACGGTGGGGCAGTATTTATGATGCTCATCATCCCTTTGTGGGTGTTACTGTAGGGGCAGACCTGTGTGTCTGCCCTCTGATGTATTTATGATGCTCATCATCCCTTTGTGGGTGTTACCGTACCAGTAACAGTAGGTTTCGCTTCATCAGGGGGCTTTTCCCCCTTGGATTCCCCCTTGGATTCCCCGAATTTCTGGACAGCCTTCCCAGTCATCAGAGACAATAAAACAAGCATCATGTTAGTATCTATTTGTACCAAACCAGGAGTGGTACTGCGTATCGATACAATTGCCCATACAACGAACACCCCGATGCCCCAGATAATAAATACCAATCTGGTGGAAGAAAACATACCCTTTTCATCCTGCAGGAATTGAAGAATCTTCATAGCCTACCTCCTCGTAATAAAAGATTTGCACCTCATGCCAAGTCGTATTCAAATGCTAACTGTGCCCAATTTGTCGTTGGTTACTCAAGCATGATATGCCTGCGTTGTCTTTTCCTTGTTGCCCTGGGATCAATGACAACTACTACATGTCTTTGTTGAACAACTTGTACAACCTGAGCCTGATGAGGCTGAAGAAGAAACAAATCCTGATCCAGAGGGCTTAAACCCAAAAAGTGACAGTTGTTTCTTCAAATCTTCTGAGCCGCATTCAGGGCATTGAATCGTCTCCTCACTGGACATAACTAATGTCTCGAATTGCTTTGTACACTTTAAGCATTGATACTCAAATATAGGCATGTGTCCTCACAACAAATTAAAAATTAAAAATTATGAATTAAAAATGAAGGAATAAATAACAAAAATGCTGTCTTTATAAGGTCGTTTTGGTAGCCGTAACGGCTAAAGCCTGCGACTACCACTGATGATTGACTTATTACACAAGATCATCCTTTTTTCCCTCATTTTTAATTTTTAATTAATAGTAATTAATTTTCCTTTTATCTTGTTCCCATTTACCTCAATTATTCCAAAGCTTCGATATGGGGCAAACACTGTATCTGTTGGGCTGCCGGGATTAAAAAATAAGATGTTATCCTCAAAGCGGCATTCAGGCACATGGGTATGTCCGTAGACAATACAATCTACTATGGGTGTTGTATTATTAGAAAATTCCTTCTTTATCCGGGAGGCTAATCCTATCTTTGAGCCGCTTCCATGAAACAACCCAATTTTTACAGATTCTACCTCTATAATCATCTTCTGCTGGAGTTGTTCACTCGTTTCAGGCTTATCCATATTCCCATAAACAGCCTTTACCGGAGCCAATTTTTCTAATTCCCTTAATACATCCATGGTAAGAATATCCCCGGCATGAAGGATTAAGTCTACATTGGAAAATTCCTGAATTAAAATAGCCGGCAAGGAATGTCCCCTTACCGGAATATGTGTATCTGATGTTACCCCTATTCGCATGATTATTAATTTACCATATTTCCCAGAGAAAGTCAAGCACGATTTTCTACATTTTCAATAAAAACACATGTAAATTATACGCAACGGTATAAAATCAGAATACAGAATTCAGAATAACTGTTCGTAATAATTTGCTTTAGTGAGTTGAATCCAACTGTACTGCATTCTTGCTCTCCAAATGATATTGCTCAATCAATGCCCTTACAGCCTCATCATCAATAATATCCTTGGTCAATGGAAGAAGCTGGTATTGATGGGCAACAATCTTTTTCTTTTCATCAAACCTTATATCCAATCTACCTAAGTATTGCCCCTTTTCTCCTGCCTGCACAATCAGGGTGCCGGGCAGGATAGCAGCGTTTTTCACTAATGTCTGGGAATGTCCGCCAATGATGACATCAATCCCCTTAACCTGTTTGGCTAATCTCAAGTCTTCCTCATAACCAAAGTGTGAAACCACGACAATCAGGTCAATCTTATCACGAAAATTTTCCACAAAGCCTTGAACCTGCTTGACAGGATCAGACACCTGCAAATCCTTGATAGCATCCTTTGGGAAAAACATGAAAGTCTCCTGTGAAATTACACTGATAACACCTACGGTGAAACTGCCGATTTCCTTGATTAAATGCGATGGGGCTAAATAATTACATGCTCCATCCTGACAAACGGTTAGATTGGCTGAATAAAAAGACAGCTTCTTTTTCTCAATCTCATGTCTGATATATTCAGTGCCCAAGATTAGTTCCTGATCACCGAGTGTGATTAGATCATAACTCATCCCTTCCATGGATAGAAGCGTATATTTGGATAATAAAGGCTCGGGTCGAGGTGGGAGTATGTCGCCGCTGTCTAAAAGGAGAACACATGGATTATCCTCCCGTATCTCCTTAATCAGGGTTGCCCTTCGGACAAGCCCGCCAAACGGATTTTCCACACAATCACAAGACTCCAGATAACCATTGGTAGAGTTGCTGAAAAGAAGGGTCAATATGTTTGCGTTACCTGTCGGCTCTTTTTTTTCCAGCAAAAGGGCATCTATCTCTTTGCTCAAGGTTTCTACAAAATTCTCCTTATAACCATTGTAGATTTTCTTTATATAGCCATCCTTGCCAATTAAAAACAATTTTGGGATATTAGCTGTCTGATTTGTTATAACCCCATATTTTGTACCAGCTTGCAGACCATAAGGGTCGAGAAGTACCGGCAGGGTGATATTATTCTTTTTTACAAAATCTTTAACCCCTTCGACAGGCTGTTACGGAATAGGAATTCGGCACGAGGAGCATACAACATGTTGTGCTAATCTCATCAGTAGGTACTACATATGGTACGATGTTGTCGATGATTATCCGTTCCGTAACAGCCTATCGACTGCGGCTTTATCAATATTGATCAAATAAACACCTACTGCCTGATCCTGATATTTTTGACTAAGCTGATGCAGTTGAGGCATTTCTTTCAGACAAGGCTTGCAGTCAGTATCAAAGAAGCTTAACACAAGCACATTCTGTTTGTTGCCTTGAGTTAACAGCTTGTTGAGGGTTAAGCTGTTTGTCTTAAAAAGCAGCTTCAATTTGAAATCAGGTGCAGCTTTGTTTAGCACTTCAGCTTCAGCAAATACAGATGAAGCAAAAATGATCAGTAATCCACAGATAATGATTAATCTGTTCATTATTCTGCCGCCTTGTTAACGATTTTATTGGTCAACTCTTTTATCTTTGCAGGCAGCTCTTCTGCTGTAGTAAAGCTTACTGTCTCAGCCAGTACTGCTGCTCCGGTCTCTACGGCAACCAATCGCACATTGATATGATACGCGCCCAGGATCTTACTGAAACTGCCGATCACTATCTTTTCTACATTCAATATCTTACCCATCTGGATTGCACATTCATTTGTTGTACAGCCGGTTTGTTGAAAATGCTGCTCGGCAAGTATCGTGGACATATTACTTCGCTCAAGGACAATAAATGCTTGTGAATTAATTAGTTCTGTTCTCAGGAAATCAGCTATTGTTGATGCTTCCATTGCTGATGTCTCGTGTGCCTCAAGATCAGATACGGCAATATTCATCCTCTTATTGGTTGCGAGTTTTGGCTGTTGCATTGCGAGTTTTGGCTTTTGCACAGGTTGGACAACCACTATTTCTTCTTTCTTCTTCCCCAATTCATTGCTTGCAATTTGAGAGGATTCCTCTGCCCTGGTTTTTGCTGCAGAATAGTCTGTCTGTTCATATAACCCCTTAGAATCATCGAGAATATTCTTTGCTTTTTCCATATCCAATCCCATGGATGCTGCCT
>JAHIZN010000448.1 GCA_018814245.1 bacterium | reverse complement strand
TCAATTGTCAATTGTCAATTGCTGAATGGTGGTTGGACTTGTGGGTAAGGATAAGGCATTCGCAGGGGCAGGCTCTGTCCATACATAATTAACTATGCAACAATTAACAGTTGACACGACACTACAGAACTATCTGATTAATTTCATCCATCAATGCATCAACAATTCCTTCTTGCGGTACCTTATAAAGAGGCATCCCTTTCTTAAACAAAAGACCCACACCCTTGCCGCAGGCTACCCCTATATCTGCTTCAGATGCCTCGCCAGGACCATTAACAACACAACCCATTACAGCTATGTGAAGAGGCTTTTTTATAACTCGTAGTTTATCTTCAAGGGAATAAACAATCTTCTGAAGATCTACCTCTGTTCTGCCACAGGTAGGACAGGAAACTAATTGAATCCCATGCCTTCGCAGATTCAGGGATTGAAGGATTTCATAGGCAGCATAGACCTCTTCTATTGGATCAGCGGTGAGTGAAACCCTGACAGTGTCCCCCAGTCCCATGGATAATAATATCCCTATGCCCACACCAGACCTGATACTTCCAGAGCGAATCGGACCTGCCTCTGTAATGCCGATATGAAATGGATATGAGATCATTTCTGACATTAGCTTGTATGATTCAATGGTTAGGGGAATATTGGATGCTTTTAAGGAAACAATGATGTTAGTGAAATCGCATTCCTCTAAAAGGCGTATATGCTCCATGGCTGATGATACAAGTGCCTGAGGCGTTATCTCTGTGAATCTTTTTCTGTCTACAGAGCCGCTATTTACCCCAATACGAATAGGAATGTTAAATCTTTCAGCCTCACGGCATATAAGGCTGATCTTTTCTGTATCCTTAATATTTCCAGGGTTTAATCTTAATTTATCCACACCCTGGCTAATTGCCTCTAAGGCTAATCGATAATCAAAATGAATATCAGCTACTAAGGGGATATTAATCTGACTACGGATCTGTCCAAGACATTTGGCTGCTTTCATATCAGGTACAGCAACCCTGATTATTTCACACCCGGCAGTTTCCAATCGTTTGATCTGAGAAACAGTGGCTGGAACATCCCGTGTATCTGTCTTGGTCATTGATTGAACAGATATGGGTTGGTTTCCACCTATAATAAGATTGCCTACCTTTACAGGAATAGAGTTTCTGCGAGAAATACAGTTCATATGATTCTCCTTTATCACACAGCTGAATAGTTACCATTACTTTTTAAGTAATTGCTCAATAACATGTGGATTTTGCAAGCCACGAAAAAAATTTGTTCACCGCAGAGACGCAGAGTTCGCTGAGAATCGTTGAAGAAAAAAGAGCTGTGAGTTTACTTCCACAATTACAACGAAACTGTCATTCCTGTGAATGCAGGAATCTCCTCTTTTTAGATTGTTTTATTGACACCATCTCATATCCCCTCAAAGTATTGCCACAGGATATTGAGCAGTTACCTTTTTAATATTCTTCTCTTCTCTTCACCCATAAAGGAGCTAACAAATTTGTTTGCCGGGTGGCTTATTATCTCATCAGGGGTACCGCTTTGAACGATTTTTCCCTGATCCATTACCATAATATAATCAGATAACTGTAGTACTTCCATCTGATCATGTGTTGCCATAATGGTAGTTGTACCCATTTCTCTTGAGTTTTTTTCGAGATCTTCTATCAATAATTCACGAGTCGGCAAATCAAGGGATGAAAATGGTTCATCAAGAAAAAGAATTTCGGGTTTGGTCGCAAATGCTCGGGCAAGGCTTGTTCGTTTTGCCTCACCGCTGGAAAGCTTTCGAGCAGAACGATTATTTAGGTGACTGATACCAAATCGCTGGAGACACTCATTTACTGTATTCTGGATTTCAGATGACCTGATTCCTCGGATTTTCAGACCTGATGCAACATTATCAAAAACAGTTGTATTAAAAAGAAGGGGTTCCTGAAAAACCATGGAAATGTTTCTGCGATAGGCAATAGCAGTACTATAGTTCAAATAAATTTTATTGCCCTTAAAATAAATTTCACCCTTATCAGAGGTACTGTCTTGTTGTAATTTTAACAGGTTGGCTAATGTTAGCAAAAGCGTTGATTTCCCTGCACCGTTGGGACCAACAAGACTGAGATGTTTTCCCTGTTTAATAGAAAAATGAGGAATATCAAGGACAGTTACGCCCCCTTTTTTCACAAGGATATTGTTTGCCTCAAGAATAGGTTGAACAGGTTGATTTTCATTCATCGCAGCCTTTCCCC
The DNA here is from genome assembly GCA_018814245.1 of bacterium. GTDB lineage: Bacteria > UBA9089 > CG2-30-40-21 > CG2-30-40-21 > CG2-30-40-21 > CG2-30-40-21. The sequence goes on along the minus strand of JAHIZN010000448.1, from coordinate 3,711 downwards.
TTGTTGGATATAGGTAAGAATTGCGTTAACAGTAAAGGAAAGCAGGAGGAGAATTATCCCAAGAGCTATGGCAATATCAAAATTACCACGACTGGTTTCCATAACTGTTGCTGTTGTTAATACCCTGGAATATCCTTTAATATTGCCGCCAACCATGATTGATGCCCCTACCTCGGAAATGACGCCGCCAAATCCTGCCATAACAGCTGTGAGCAGGGAGAGTTTTGCCTCTTTGGCGAGAATCCAGACCATTTGAAGGCGTGTTGCTCCCAGCGACAGAATCTGTAGTCTGAGATTAGCCGGCAAATGCTGGATAGCTGACAGGGTAATACCCGTAACAATGGGTGCGGCAATGATTGTTTGTGCAATAATTATGGCAGTCGGTGTGTAGAGAATCTCTAAAAAACCAAGCGGTCCGTTTCGCCAGAGAAAAATGGTGGCGAATAGTCCTACTATCACTGGCGGCAATCCCATCCCTGTGTTAATCAGGCTAACCACAAGGTTTCTTCCAGGAAACCGGGAAAGAGCAACGGTCATCCCCAGGGAAATGCCCAGAAGCATACTAATGAATGTTGCTATCCCTGAGATCTTAAGAGAAAGCCATGTAATCCCCATCACTTCCCTGTCAAGGGTAAAGAGGAGATAAAACGCCTGTTTTATGCCTTCAAAAATCATATCCATTTGTTATTGTCCATATCAACAGCCTTTCTCATTATCTCCACAGGTGCAGGACACCCTGTCCATATTTCAAAGGACAATGCCCCTTGATGAACCAACATGCCCAGTCCATTTATTGCAATTGCCCCACGCTTTTTAGCCTCTTGCAGGAGTAGTGTTCGCGGGGGAGAATAGATAATATCGCAGACCACCTGTCCCTCTTGTAGCCAGCCAGAGTCTATCAATAATGGATCATCCTGTTTCATCCCTGCTGAGGTAGTATTGATTAGTATATCTGCGTGGGTTATTTCCGACATACCATCTGTTATCCCCATACCTGCAACGAATGCCGCTCCTTGAGTTTGAAATGATATTGCCATTTCCTCTGCCTTTGATACCGTACGATTGCAAAATATCAACCTGTTGATACCTTCTTTAAGCAGTGCATGACCTATTGCTCTGGCAGAGCCGCCAGACCCAAGGATAACAGCATTCTTGCCTGCAATGGTTATGTCCTCATCCTCAACCAATGCCCTGACAAATCCGCAGCCATCTGTATTATCGCCAATAAGCCTGTTATCCTTAACATAGATAGTGTTTACAGCTCCAATGATTCTGGCAGCAGGAGAAATCTCATCAAGGTATTTCATTACCTCAATCTTATGCGGCACAGTAACATTTAATCCAACTATATCCAATGCCTTCATACCCTTTATTGCCTCACCCACTAATTCTGGTTTGACATGAAAGGGAATATACGCAAAATTCAGATTAAGATGATTAAAGGCAGCATTGTGCATCTGAGGAGAACGAGAATGTTTCACAGGATCCCCAATAATACCTACAATTCTTGTTTGACCATTGATTTGCATAATGCAATGTACTCCTTTATTATTACTCTAATCACAGTATTTCAATTGCAACCCCAATTATCTTTTCTGTTATTTGATTTATTTCCATCTCTGTGCCTCTGCGTCTCTGCGGTGAACTGAACTGTTACAATTTAAGCAATTTTTTCACTTCGCGGTCAAAGTCGGAAACATAGTTTTTGTCCTGTATTACTCGATATTTTTCATATTTGCTTTCTGCTAAAGCTACTGCGACTTCATGACTAATCTTGCCGCTATCCTGCAAAATTTCTTTTTCGTTGAATTGCAAAAAGCCGTTCAATCTCTCTACCCAGTCTTTCATATACATCACAACACCCTTTTGCGACTGCATTTCAGCATAGTCAAGATACATCGTAACAATTCTGTTCAGTCCATCAAGTTCTTTTTCATTTAGGTAATTCTTGGCAATACTGACATCAGTTTTTCTAATGGCTCCTTTGGGTGCGTTTTTCCAGGTGGTTAATCCCATATTTGGGTTCTTACTATTTACTCTACTGTGAATAATTTCCGCTGCGGTTTGGCCGGTTATTGCCAAGTGAAGTTTGTTTTGCACAGCAGCAAAAAATTGCTTGGTGATTTCTTCATTCGGATTATAGTCAGCACTACACTGAGCGTAAATGTCGGTGATTTTCTGATAGAATCTGCGTTCGCTACTGCGGATATTCCTGATACGCGCCAGTTGCTCTTCAAAATAATCTTGACCAAAGATGTTGTTGGGATTTTTCAGCCGCTCGTCATCCATGGCAAAACCTTTGATGATGTACTCTTTGAGGACTTGGGTTACCCAGATGCGAAAATGCGTTGCTTGAGTAGAATTAACCCGATAGCCAACGGAAATAATCGCATCAAGATTGTAAAATTCTACATCTCTTGTTACTTGCCTTTGCCCTTCTATTTGAACTTGTGCAATTTTTGCACAAGTTGAATCTTTATCTAACTCGCCTTCCTGAAAAATGTTTTGCAGATGTTTAGTAACTACGCTTCTCTCAACGCCAAAAAGTTCGGCGATTTTGGCTTGCGTGAGCCAAACATTTTCATCACGCAAAAATATCTCCACCTTCACCTTGCCGTTTGGTGTAGTGTAGAGCAGAAATTCCGTAAATGTATTCTGTTTGGCAATCTGTTTATTCTTTTTCATAGTTTTTTCCTCGTGAATTTAAGGCAATAATTCACCGCAGAGACGCAAAGGCACAGAGAAAATTCAAAATTTATTAACCATACGCTTGATTCCATCTTTTAATACAGAAACATTCTTCATATGCAGCTTCCAAAAGACAAAGGCCCAAGTGTCCTGTGTATTTCAATTGCAGCCCCAATTATTTTTTCTGTTATTTGATTTATTTCCATCTCTGTGCCTCTGCGTCTCTGCGGTTAGCTGAGCTGTTACAATGTAAGCAATTTTTTCACTTCTCTATCAAAGTCGGAAACATAGTTTTTGTCCTGTACTGAGCGATATTTTTCATATTCTGCCAATGCCTTCTTTTCTGCCTGCTTTGCGCTCACCGAGCCTGCCGAATGCAATAATTTTTTTTCAGAAATGGACAAAAATTCATCGAGTTTTTTAATCCAATCCTGCATTTTCATTAAACGACCACTCGCAGCTTGCAATTCAGCAAAATCAATATAGAGCGAGACGATCAGGTTCAACTGATTTATTTCTGATTCAGTTAAATAGTTTTTCGCAACAACAATATCATCTGTAGTAATATAATCGCTTTTGAAACTTGTGAGTCCCATCAAAGGTTTTTTGCTATCAGCACGCTGGGCGATAATTTCAGCAGCAGTATGTTCATGAACAGCATAGTGCATTTTGTTTTGCACAGTAGCAAAGAATTTTTGCGTCAATTCTGCGTCAATCTTATAATCAATACTCGTCGCGTAAATATCAGTCACTTTCTGATAAAACATCCGCTCACTGCTTCGGATGTCCCGCACTCTTTGGAGCAATTCCTGAAAGTAACGCGCCCGGCCGCCACCTTGTTTGAGTCGCTCGTCATCCAGAGTAAAACCCTTAATCAGATATTCTCGAAGCCTTTCGGTTGCCCATTTGCGAAACTGCGTTCCTCTGTCAGATCGCACACGATAGCCAACAGCCAAAATCACATCCAAATTATAGTGTTTTGCATCATACTCTTTGCCATCTGTAGCAGTTATTCGGAAATTC
>JAHIZN010000459.1 GCA_018814245.1 bacterium | reverse complement strand
GAGGCAGCACCTCTGTCACCCTGTCCATACATAATTAACTATGCGACAATTAACAGTTGACACGACACCAACCTGTGCAATTAGAAAACACCACTTGTTGGCAGAGAAAGAATCACAAAGGGTGTAATTCCTTAAGACTATATAGCCTTATGTCAGGTTCTTCCATTTGCAATCACCTAAATTAATCGTCAATTATTTTCCCTATAGATTACACCCTTTGTGGTTCTTTCTTCTTTCGTGACGCAGCACTACCCATTTGAGGCAAAAAAGAGCCAACGAAGATTACTTTTGTGTTCATGTTAATCCCTTCTTTTATTTGATTTCCTCCTAAAATTTATACTCAAGTTTAATACTATTAAATGTGATTTGGACATCACTGCTTTCCTGCTTTTTATCCAGAGAACAAATTGTATTGCCAACCAATGTACCAAGCACTGCTCCCGCAAAAACATCAGAGGAGCTATGCGCATTTGAATGAATCCTCTGAAATCCAACCAGTCCGGCAATGGTATAACTTAAAATCTTAACCAAAATAGCCGGATGCTGATTGGATATAACTGTTGCTACGGTAAAAGCTGCTGAGGTATGATGTGAAGGGAAGGCATCCATCCCACTGAAGGGCTTAAACTCATCCCAATCACCATCCCCTGTCATTGGGGAATAATGACGAGGACGGCCGCTAATTTCTTTAAGGAGGGCGGTTAAACCCGCATTAATTACAAGTGATTCAGATAACAACATCAGACTCTTATTATCCTTAGAAATCAATTCATACAATAAGGGTGGCATTATTACGAAACAAAAAAAGTTATGCCCTTTCTCAAATAATGGGTCTAATTTACCCAATCTATCATATCTTGGGTTAGCCATTTCTTCACGCACCCTACTATCAGCAGACATAAGTCCCTGAAGTATCCCTGAAAATATCAGCAGGTTCTTTATGTCTTTTTTATCCATCCTTAGTGGAGAGGTAATCATATATCTGGTGTCAGAGCCTACTCTCTGTCCAAATTCCATAGCAAAATGACAAATCTTGTTTGATTCCCCAGCAAAACCAAGACTTCTTAAGCACAGCATTAACATTATTACTATGAAACATCGTTTAACCCAAATCATTAAGATTAACTCTTCAGCTTTGCCACAGCCTCTTCTATCCTGTCTAATCCATTCTTTATATTTTGATCTGACGCAGCATAAGACAATCTCAGGTATCCCGGGGCACCAAAGGCATCACCAGGGACAACGGCTATCCTTGCCTCATTGAGTAAAAATTCTGTTAGGGCAAAGGAATCAGTGATTGGCTTGCCATTGAAACTCTTACCACAAAGCTCAGAAACATTTGGAAATACATAAAATGCACCATGAGGCATGGGACAGCTAATCCCTTCAATGCTGTTCAACCTTTCTATAATGTATTTCCTGCGTCTATCAAAGGCAGCAACCATTTCTGTAATGCAATTCTGTGGTCCGGAAATAGCAGCTAATGCTGCTTTTTGTGCAATAGAGGTTGGGTTTGAGGTGGCATGACTCTGGACATTTGACATGGCTTCAATAACCTCCTTTGGGCCAGCAGCATAACCGATTCTCCAGCCTGTCATGGCATAAGACTTGGAAACACCATTAATGACAATAGTTAAATCAGCTATTTCTGGATGCAGAGCAGCAATACTATAGTGTTTTTTGCCATCATAGATTATCTTTTCATAAATCTCATCTGAGATAACAAATATCTTGTGCTTCACAATAACCTCAGCCAATTCCTCTAACTCTTGTTTCTCATAGACTGCACCCGTTGGATTACACGGGGAATTAAGAATAATCATCTTTGTTTTTGGAGTAATTGCCTCTCTTAGCCTCTGAGCAGTCAGCTTAAAGCCATTTTCTTCAGGTAAATTATTAAGGATTACAGGGGTTGCCCCTGCCATCTTGACCAATTCCTCATAGCTTACCCAGTATGGGGCAGGGATGATAACCTCTTCCCCATCGTCACACAGGGTAAAGATAGCATTAAACAAAGAATGTTTTGCCCCACAGGAGATCAGAATCTGAGAGGCATCATAATTCAGATCATTATCCTGTTTAAGTTTTTGACAGACAGCCTTTTTAAGTTCTAATGTCCCGGAAGCAGGAGTATATTTGGTAAAACCCTCATTAATCGCCTTGATTGCTGCCTGCTTAATAAAATCAGGTGTATCAAAATCAGGCTCACCTGCCCCAAAACCAATCACATCTATCCCCTCTGCCTGCATTTGTTTTGCTTTGGCATCTATAGCCAATGTCATTGATGGGGATATGGCTCGTGCCCTTTTAGAAATAATCATATAGTCGTCCTCCTTTTTATTAAAAACATAAAAAGTATATCATGCTGCCTATTCTTTGTCAATATATTTTCGACCTGCTTGTCATTCTCATTATGAACCGCAGAGGTAACTATTCAGGTAGTGTAGAAGGGGGATACGGAGATAGAGGAGATAAGGGGGATTGGTAAGATCAAAGCATTGGGTTTCTGCCTTGTTTGTGTAATGTTAATAAGATATTCACCACTCTACCCCTGCCAGCTGGGGATAACTTGATACTCAAATATTTACCAATAATCTATTATCTCCCTATCTCCTTCATCTCCTTATCCCCTTTTTATTACCTGAATAGTTACCCGCAGAGATCGCAAGGTTTTCGCAGAGCTCAGGAGAGATACGACTAAAGACTTGACAAAACAGGGCTTCCATGTTATTATTAAATCATACAGTAAGATTATATGTAACTGTTCAGGTAGTGTAAGAAAAGGAGATGTGGGGGATTATGGAGGAGATAAGGAGATATAGGGATTAGAAAAATATGAGGATAATACAACTTATCCCCTTAGGAATGATAACCCTGTAATCTTCCCTTTGATTTTAAGGCATT
>JAHIZN010000011.1 GCA_018814245.1 bacterium | reverse complement strand
GTCTGATTTTGGCAGGAGTGGTGGCAGGAATGTTTTCTTTATGCCTTTGGGGGTGCAAAGAAGAAAAAGTTGGAAAGGCTATAGTGTGCTGCTTCAGACAAAATCATAATTTTCTTCAATTTAAGTTAGCGATTTGGGAAATTGTCAGCTAATAGCTATTGCAACAAAAATGGAAAGAGCCACAAAGGGTGTATATCTTAGGAAACATGGTTGTATCTATGAAGTTACACCCTTTGTGATTCTTTCTCTGTAAACAAGATTGACATGATTTGGTCTTGAGCATGACCCAAAGAAAAGTAGCTTAACAATTGAATGGAAAATTACTATTCACGGTGAACCAACACATGTTTCTGCACCAAAAGGATTGACAATCGGTGTAGTTGAATTCCAAAATTTATCTTACAAGAATACCAACATGGAAAAGTTTCTTTGCGAAGAATTAACTAATCAATTATTCCTGACTAAAAAGTTTAAGGTGATAGAAAAAAGTCAACTCTATAAAGTTATTGAAGAACAAAAATTATCATTAAATCAAGTCATTGACCCTGAAAATGCTGGCAAGATAGGTAAAATTTTAGGAATAGATGGAATTCTTATCGGTAGTATAGTTGAGAAGGATAACTCTATTGTAATTAATACGAGAATTGTCAATGTTGCACAAGGTAAAATTTTAGCTGCAGCTAATGTAAATATTCCTATAGATAAGCAGATTTTAATACTTCAGGGAAGAGAAATTTCTCTGGAGCTACAAACTCCTGGTTCAATCGTAGTGGTCTCAGACATAGAGAAGGCAGAAGTTTTATTGGATAATGTATCTCTTGGAGTGCTTGTTAATAAAGAAATGTGTATCCCAGAGGTTTCACCTACTAAGCATAGAGTAACCTTAAAAAAGGATGGTAGAACATTTACAAAAGAGGTTGAAGTAAAAGAAGGCAAAGAAGAACGAGTTACTATGTTTTCTGGGTCAATCTTACTTGCATGTAAGGGAAAATATTTAAGGGACTCAACGAAATACGCCGAGGCTTCTATAGAAAATGCTAAGGTTTATTTAGATGGCCATCAGGTTGGGAAAGTAAAAGATACTGAACAAATGCAAATTTTTAATGTACTTCCAGGAACCTATGAAATAAAGGTAACAAAGTCATTTTATTATGATAAAGAAAATACAATTGTGGTTTTAGAATGAGAAACTTGTCATACGACAATGGTTTTGGAGAGGTTTGGATTATTTGATAAGGAAGAGATGTCTTTTGCCTCTATCCAGGCAAAGGCTACTCCAAATAAAAACTTTGACAAGCTTACGGGTAAGCACACAGAAGCAGCAGATAAAGCTCAATTGATACGCTTTTGTATAGATGGAGGCGCGATAGGAATTGGATATCTTACGCTTGGAGAACTTACGGGAGGGCAAATAGAGGTAAATATACCTTTACCTGTTGTATGGAAGGGTAACTGTGAAATCTGTTTTCAGCCTGGATTGTTTGGTGGGTTTTTAGGCGGTATGCATTGGGTAAGAGGAAATGGGGGTGAGAATATTCCTAAGAATGCAACAATTGATTCTAACTTGTTCTGGGGATGGCAAGCGTTGGCTATAACAAGAATACTTCTCTCTCCTAATTTTTCTCTTATCGGCTCTGCAGGATATTGTAACTATTCAAGTCTCAACAACTGGGAACTATCTGTGGGTGAGGATAAGGATAGGGATAGCTGGGATGTGCCTGCTGACTGGTTGCAATACAAAGATGTAAAGATAGGTGGAATGGCAATAAAAGTAGGGTTAGTATTTAAGACAGGGCTTACAGATCGTATTCATGGAAAATAGTGCTGTGTCACGATTAAATGTTAGGATATAAGAAGATTCCTGCATTCGCAGGAATGACAACCTCTACTACATTTTTACTCACAAATGTCACTCCTGCGAATGCAGGAGTTTCCTGTTCTGATTGAGAAATTATTACTACTCAGATAAATAGAAATTGATGTACAACATCATATCGTGATGTATCACATTGTTTGGATACAATATATAATAATTGTTCCATCATAAGTGTCAGAGTGGTAATAATTACCCTAAACTTTAATGATGACAAAGCAGTAGTTACATTTTTATAAAAAGAAGAGATTACATCTAAAAAGGTAACTATTCAGGCACCCTATTTTAATTTGGCATAATATTACCTTTTTTCAAAAAGTCAGAGATTTTTTTAATTTTTCTCTGGACTCTTTTTCATT
>JAHIZN010000090.1 GCA_018814245.1 bacterium | reverse complement strand
TAAGGCTGTCTGGGATAAGAAACAAGGGATAACTGTTTTATCTGGAAAGGTTATTGTCGGTAAGGGAAAGTTGTCGTTTACAGCAGATACAGTTGAAATAATCGGACAGATGGATAAGATAAAAGAGATAAAGGGTACTGGCAACATTTGTTTTAATGATCTGGAAAAAGGTATCCTTGTGACTGCAGACAGGATTGAATTGTCTGATTGGGAGAAACAAATAACTACCTCAGGGAAGGTAAAGATAACTCGTGGTGAAACAACAGCTGAGGCAAATATGGCTGTTTATCAGCAGAGTCAGCAAAAAATTGTTCTGACAGGAGAGGCAACCATTAATCAGGATAAGGGCAAGCTTTCTGGTAAAAAGATAATATATTATCTTGGAGAGGAACGGCTTGAGGTTATTGAGGGGGTTAGAGCGTGGTGGCAATGGTAGAATTAAAAATTATGAATTATGAATTAAAAATTATAGGATTGTTAAGAGAGTCAGGAATTAGAAGACGAAAAACGGAAGTCAGAATCCTCGTAGGGGCAGGTTCCAAACCTGCCCTTCCCAAACCTGCCCTTCCCAAACCTGCCCTTCCTGAATCAGGAGTCCAGAGGCAGAAGACAGAAGGGGGAATTCCTTGGTAAAAAAAGACACCCATATCCTTATCCTCTTATGTTTATTGGTTATTGTTTTCTTTTCCGGCACACTTTTCTCTGATACCATGTTTTGTTTTCGTGACTTTTATCGACTCTGGTACCAGGTGAGGCTTTTTGCACATCAATGCCTTTATCAGGGGTTAGGATTGCCATTCTGGAATCCATATGCCTTTGGAGGGGTACCAACAATTGCAGACATGTCTCTTTACCCACCATCTATTTTAACCTATCTTCCAAACTTTAATCTGGGTTTGAAATGGTTTGTCGTCAGCCATTATCTTGCTGCTGTCTGTGGTATGTACCTCCTTAGCCGGGAGTTCAGGACAAGCCAATACGGAGCATTTATAGCAGCTATATCCTTTGTCTTTGGAGGATATATGCTGGGTATTCTTGATATGCTCAATACCCTTACCTCTGCATCACTCATGCCGTTTGTTTTTTTGTTCTTTCATCGATACTTAATAAAAAATAGCTTCTCAAACCTTGCTGTAAGCGGCGGGATGATGGCATTATTTTTCCTTTCCGGAGACATTACGGTTGTTTATGGACTAAGCTGTGTCCTATTATGTTACAGTATTCATCAGTGTTTTGTTCATAAAAAGATTATTCCTATCAAGAGTTTTTTATTGATAATGTTAATTGGTTGTGGATTGAGCCTGTTCAAGATAATCCCGACTATAGAGATAATCATCAATTCATCCAGAGCAGCACAAGGGATAGTGTTTAAGGAGTCAACTGCATGGGCATTTAATCCTGTACAAATGATAGAATTTATAGTACCATTCTTTGAAAATATCCTTGAGCCAACAAAGTTTCAGGCAGAACAGATATGGCTTTCCTGTCCCTACTTTGGGTTTCTGCCATTTATCTTTCTTTGTTTTGCTGTGGTTAATCGCCGACAACAGAAGTATTCTTTCTTTACATTTGTTTTTCTCATTTTTTTAATTCTGTCCTTTGGCAATATCCTGCCGTTATATTATTGGTGTTACAAGATATTACCCGGTTTTTCCCTTTTCAGATTTCCAGTAAAGTTTCTTTGCATAGTTGCCCTTTCTGGCGCTTTACTTTCTGGATTTGGGTTAGATATGGTATTAAAATCGAAAAAATTACTTAAATTTCTGAAATACAGCTTCCCTGTTTTACTTGCAATATTCATAGCCATATATCTCATTGGAGGCAATTATTTTGATCCCATTCTTAAAACCCTATTCCCCAATATCAAGGGTAATGATGATGGTGTTTTGTTCCTGAGATTCTATCACATCCTTAATAACCTATTGCTAAGCAGCATTTTTTTGAGTATTATCGTCCTATCCTTGTGGGGAATAAAGACAAGAACCTTGTTATTGCCAGTGCTGTTTTGCATAATAATCAGCGATTTATTTTTAGCTGGCTGGAAATATCATCCTACCATGAAGGAAAAGTATTTTTCTCATTATACAAAAACTATAGACTTTATTAACAGCGATAAGGAAATCTTTCGAGTAATGCATACACCAAAAACAAGGAAACACTTTGCCAGCATAAAACTTAAGAAAAATTTTGCACAAAACTACTCTGAATATCAGCGAGGAATTGTCCCTTATATTGGTATTTCTCATCATATCTTTTATGCCCATGTTACCGGTTATATGGCAATATGCCCGGGTGAGTATGTGGACCTTCTTGCTCTGTTTATGAGCTATCCACCAACATTAGATGTACTTCGGGGACTAATTAATCTATTCAATATTAAATATATTATTTCCGTAGAAAAACTTATCCCTCAATTTGTTCAAAATGACTGGAAGCTTGTATATAATGAAGGCATATATATCTACAAAAATGAATCGGTATTGCCAAGGGCATTTTTCGTGCCAGAGGCAATATCTCTTGCACCTGAGAAAGTATTTAATGCTGTAGGAACAATGAGATTTGACCCAAGAAATCAGGTGATTTTGAGTGAAGAGGCAGGAGGAAACGGAAAATGGAAAATGGAAAATGGAAAATGGGAAGGAGGAAGCAGGCAGGATGTAGTAAAAATAACCAACTACGGACTTCATAATGTTTCTATCAAGGCTGATACAGCAAAGGATGGCTGGATTGTGTTGACCGACAACTATTATCCCGGATGGAAGGCATTCGTAAATAATCATGAGACAAAGATATATCGGGCAGACTATGCCTTTCGGGCGATAAGGATAAAATCAGGTGCAAATAAGATTGATTTTATCTATGACCCCCTTTCTCTTAAAGTAGGGGTATGGGGCAGTATTATCTCGTTGATTTTTATAGCAGGGATGGGGATATTTCAATCTTATAGTCGGGCAATCAAGGAGTAAAAGCATGAAAACATTATTTGAACTGTGTAAACCAAGACAAAGCGTATTTGAGGAAACAAAAAGAGAAGATGTATTAAATCTGTCTGATCTCAAAGAGGGCAATATTGAATGTGCCTCGTTCTTTGAGGAGAATTATATAACAGACGGAATGAAGACCCTGCTTGACACTGCTTTTAATCGTTTTGCAAAGCAAGGGCTGAAGTTTCAAAGCATAAATGGAAATTATTAGAGGATACCTTGCGGGCAGAGTTCAACAGCCGACTAAAAAAGCAAAAGATGCCGTCAGGTCGTTTTGTTATTGGACAAACACCCATAGAACGATTGTTTGGCAAGGAACTGCTTGTGCTTGTATGGGCAGTAGAGGACTGCGACCCGGCAAATGTGCCTGTTGCTATTCGTAACTGGCTGGGACTTGCCCCAGAGGAACGCTGGTGGCTTTATACAATGACAAATGCTGCAACAGGGAATATTGATGACCGAAGCAGGGGGTGGCGTAAGGCATTGAGATATGCCTTATGCGACAACCCGATTGATGAACAGAGGCAAATGTCAATATTTGATTCAATGCTACAAAGAGGGGCAGAGGAATAGGCAGCAATTAACAGGTGGGGAGTAACTTATGCTTAAAGCTAAGACAAAAAATGAAATTGATTTAATAATGAATGAGTTAATTGAAAAAACTATTCCCATATTTGGCGATAAGCTAAAAAAGGTCATTCTTTACGGCTCATATGCTCGTGGGAATTATGATGCAGAGTCGGATGTGGATGTAATGTTCTTGATAGATGAAGATGAGAAAGATATACGAAAAGATGTTAAGAAGGTAATTAGAATGGAGACAGAAATTGGATTGCAATACGATGTATTCATTTCACCACTGCTGCAGAGCTACTCAAAATTCACGAAATACTTATCTGTTCTTCCTTTTTATCAAAATATTGAAAAGGAGGGGATTGTTATTTATGAATAGGAATAGTTATGATATATCCAAGTATCGTCTTGAAAAGGCAAAAGAAGATTTGAATGCTGCAACCCAAAATTTAGCGAATACACATTTAGCTGCTTCTATTAACAGGTCGTATTATTGTATTTTTCATGCGATGCGTGCGGTTCTTGCTTTGGATGGATTTGATTCCAAAAAGCATTCAGGTGTCATAGCTTATTTCCGTCAGAATTATATTAAAACCAACATATTTGATAAGATTTATTCTGAAATTATCGGTATGGCATTTGAAATCAGAAACAAAAATGGTAATCGTTCAGGCTATAACATTAAAAGTGTAAGAAGGGGGATATGGAGATATGACATGAGATATGGGGATAATAATATAATCAATGCCTTTATCGACAGAAAGATTGTTAGGGATTACAGCAGCATCACTCAAGGTGCTTACTTCTTATAAAAAAATAGAGGATATTGATGTTGCCTATGAGCTTTCAAGAGCAAGGAAAAGTGGTCAGCTTTCACCTGTTGCACAAGTGATTGAAAGTGCTAAAAAGATTGCATATGACCAACTCATACCAAGTGAATTTGACGCATTTTCGTGGAAGGCATTATCTGCAGATGAGCGGCTATATATCAAAGGGCTGGAGCTTGAAAAGAATAATATCTATCAGTTATCAGCCTATCAAGAACTGGCAAGGGGCTTTGGCGTTAATGAATATAAGGAATTTATGGGAAACTCAAAGGCAAACCTTGCAAGGCTTAAGACAGCAAGCGAGTGGGCAAGCCGCAATATAAGCGGCGACGGTTTTGCAGGCTCGCTGCTTCGTCATGTGTTTATGGCACTTTACCTTGCCGCAAAGGACGAGGACAGTATTAATGCCGGTAAAAACTGGCTTAAAAATGAGGTTCTTGATTATTGGAATAAACGAGAGCTAATCTGTGAACTTCTGGAATATATCGCAACCCTTGAACACATAAGCAATATGAGCCATTGGGGAAAAGAAGCTTCTGTTTCGCTAATATTAAGAGAACTTGTCAGTAATGATGGAGTGTAGGAGAGCGATATATATGCAATCCGTTAAATAAGTTGACACATGAAGAGATTATTCCTTCCTTGTAGGGACATCCCCTTGGGTGTCCGTTTGGTTTGATTTCGTGGTTGTATCTGCAACTCTTGTGATTATTCGTTGCTTTTTCGGACAGAGCCTGCCTCCCTGCATTCGCAGGGGCAGGCTCTGCGAATGCAGGGGGACAAGCCCTGTCCGTGAAGGCAACGAAACAACGGACACCCAAGGGGATGTCCCTACAAGGTATGTGTCAATTTAATTAATGGATTGCATATAAGCGAGGTATTGACATGATAACTCGTTATTCGTCAAGAGCAACCCGTCTTGACAAACAGTTCTTAAATGACAAATTATATAACGCCATGAGCTATGACCGCATTGCCGGTTACTTCAGTTCGTCAGTTATGGAAATTGCTGGCGAAGCAATAGAGAGTATCAGCGGTAAGGTGCGGATGATTTGTAATTCTCAAATAGAAAAAGAAGATTGTGAGACGGCAACTGCTGCTGCTTCAGCGTTGCGTCGTGAGTGGTGTGAAAACGAACCTGAGAAGGTTTATGCATCAGCAACCCCACGCTTGAAGCAATTATATGAGTTTATGAAAAGTGGGAAACTTGAAATAAGGGTGCTGCCTAACAACATTTTTGGGCTTATTCATGGCAAGGCAGGGGTTATAACACTATCGGACGGAAGCAAAACCTCATTTATCGGCAGTGTGAATGAAACATTATCGGCTTGGCGGTTGAATTATGAAATGTTATGGGAAGATAACTCGACTGAGGCAATTGCATGGGTGCAAGATGAGTTTGATTATTTTTGGCAGCACCCTTCAGCGATTCCAATGTCTGACTTTGTTGTAGAGGATATTGGGCGTATTTCAGAGAGAGAAGTTATAGATGATATTACAAAATGGAAAGAAATGCCCGAACCAGCACAGGTAGTTGTTGAATCACCTGTTTATCGTGAGGAACTTGGGCTTTGGGAACATCAGAGATACTTTGTAGATATGGCTTTCAGAAATCACAGAAAATCTTATGGAGCAAGGTTTGTGCTTGCCGATCAGGTAGGGCTTGGCAAAACAATTCAACTTGCACTTTCGGCACAACTCATGGCTCTATGGGGCAGCAAACCGGTGCTGATTATTGCACCTAAAACGCTTATATGGCAGTGGCAAGATGAAATGAGAACCTTTCTTGATATGCCATCAGCTGCTTATAATGGCAGAGAGTAGATTGATGAGAATGGTATTAAGTATCCACCATCAAATGATATACGCAAGTGTCCCCGCAGAGTGGGAATAATCTCGCAGGGTATTATCATAAACGGTCGTGATGAATATTTGGAGCAGTTACTCTCTATGCAATACGAATGCGTAATCGTAGATGAATCGCATCGTGCAAGGCGTAAGAATTT
>JAHIZN010000089.1 GCA_018814245.1 bacterium | reverse complement strand
AGTCTGTAACAAACACATTACCAGAGGTATCTACTGCTACACCAAAAGGATATCTAAACTGCCCATCCCCTGAACCATTACTGCCCCATTTGGTGATGAATTTGCCGTCATGAGTAAACTTCTGGATACGATTGTTGCTGTAATCTGCAACAAACACATTACCAGAGGTATCTACTGCTACACCACAAGGATAGCTAAACTGCCCATCCCCTGAACCTGAACTTCCCCATTTGGTGATGAATGTGCCGTCAGAGTCAAACTTCTGGATGCGATTATTGTTGGAATCTGCAACAAACACATTACCAGAGGTATCCACTGCTACACCATGAGGACCGCTAAACTGTCCATCCCCTGAACCATTACTTCCCCATTTGGTTTCCATGATGTACATCTTTACCGATGCCTGAGCTACGACAGGGGCATTCCTTGAATTTGTCGGCTCACCACTTGCCTTTTGTCCCGAAATATCATAGGCTTCAACGAAATAACTGTAGGCATTTGATGCCGCTAAACGGGTGGTGTAATAGTAATTTACCCCTGTATCGTAAGCAGTTGCAGTACCAAGTTGCCTCATGCTGAACGGACTGCCGCTGATCTCTGCCCCATCCCTTAAAATATGCACCCTTGGATAACCATTCTGCGGCCCATCACCATCCACATCCCTATATTTTACCCGAAAATCAAACACCGTCCCCGTATCACCAGACTCTGGATGAAGCCCGTCTGAAACATAATTTGTCCCGCCTGTATAGGATAATTCGGGGGCATGGGTAGTGTCAATCGTTATAACTATGATTTTTGTGCTTTCGCCATGTATAAGTCTATCATCTACCGCAATTACAGGCATTTCTTGAGCGTTGACAAGAATAAACCCAGAGACTATTGTCGAGCCATTGACGAATGATTGATAACCATCTGTTGGCCGTGTTGGATAGGTATTATTGGGTGAATTGGTTGCTGTCCATGTCCATACAAGGATACGATTCCCATTATAGCCTGTAGCCAGATTGCCATAAATATCCCTTGCCCTGATAGTAACAGAAAACGGAATACCCTCCTGCTCTGTTTGATTATTCGCAGTAATTACCTCAAAATGATGAGGTGTACCTGGTCTAACCGTAATTGTACCCGAGTCGCCGTGAACAGCCCCATCCTCAATATGGATCTTGGTTTCCTCAACTTTGCACAAGGTTACATTGATGGGTAGATTTGCTATGCCATGGTCAAAGGTTACAGGGTTTGGATACACAGGATTTCTGGTTGTTGTGCCGGGAACAGAATAACTCAACAACTTATTCCCCTGATAATGTGTAGCAACATTGCCGTACAAGTCGCAAGCCTTGAGATACGAAAGGGAAAAGGCTTGACCAGCCATATTTGTTGCTGGAACTGCAAACTTGAATTGGGTTGTCACAGCAGGCTTGATGGTGACAGTAGTGGTCGTACCCCTAATCGTACCATCTGATACAGAAAGGGTGCCGGTACCTGCATTGGGCAGGGTAAAGCCCATGGCAATTGCTATCCCCTGTGCAAAAGTTTGAATGCCATTATTGGGAATGATTGGCGAAAAGCCATCAGGGGAGTTTTTAGCCATTGCATTCAAGATCCATGTGATATCATAATTACCAGTATAGCTGGTAATTGTCCCGCCATTTGCATTCCTTGCCACAAGCGATACAGAGAAAGGAACGCCAGCTGTCTCTATGTTAGCGTGTTGGGTTACAACCTGAAAATAATGTGCAGGTGCAACTGTCAAGGTTGCACAAACACAAGCAGTTGAACCAGCAATAACCGTTGCCGTTCCATACCAATCTTGATAACCAGACAAGGTTAGCCTAATGATATGTGTCCCTGCTAAGATATTAGCAAATGTCCGAGTAGTCACAGAACCGGTATCAATGCTATTAAGGTAAATTTTAGCTCCTGATGGGGTGGAGGTGATGGAAAGAGAGCCATATTGGGCAGGTGGTGGTGTTGAAGTGCCTTGAAATTCATACGCACCCATATCAACAATGCTATTGATTATCCGAAGATTGCCGTCTTTGTCGGTCAATGGGATTGCTGGTGCAGTGTTTGAGCCTGCGTTTATGCAGGGGGAGGAAGAACCAAGGTGAAAGTCGGCTCCTCCGATGAATTGGGGGTTGGCAGAGATGTCGTTTGTTCCAACAGAACAATTGTAGTAATTATTGCTACTACCTAAACCATTTCCCCAAACATTGTTGTTGGTGATAGCGGGGAAAGAGGAGTTGCAGTAGATGCCATTACTATTCTCTGATATGATGTTATTGGTGATGGTGGGGGAGGAGTAGTTGCAGTAGATGCCATGCTGGGTATTCCCTGATATGGTGTTGTTGGTGACGGTGGGGGAGGAGGAGGAGCATAAGATGCCATACTCATTCCCTGTTAGGACATTGTTGGTAATGAGAGGGGAGGAGGAGTTGCAGGAGATACCCCAGAAATTCCCTGTTATGGCATTGTTGGTGATGAGAGGGGAGGATGAGCCGCAGGAGATGCCACAAGAGTAATTCCCTGATATGGTGTTGTTGGTGATGAGAGGAGAGGAGTAGTTGCAGGAGATGCCATGACAGGCATTACCTGATATTATGTTGTTGGTGATGGTGGGGGAGGAGTTTTTGCAGGAGATGCCATTTCTGAGTCCTCCTGTTGCCCCGGTTATCCTGAAGCCGGAGATAACTGCATTATCTGCACCACTACCATCAAAGGTTACTGCATTTTCATCACCTGCTAAAGTCGAGACATCAATGGTAGGTGTGCCTACACCAATCAGGACTATCCGTTTATTAATATACACCGCCTCTGTATAAGTCCCTGCCGCCACCGACACCGTCCCTCCCACCGGGCAAGCATTCACCCCTGCCTGAATACTCGCAAATACCGTATCAGTTCAAGACACGGTTACTGTCCCACAAAACCCCAAATTCACCCCTCCCAAAACCAAAACCCCTAAAACCCCAACAAAACCTAAAAATCTTTTCATTGTTTTAACCTTCCCTTTTCTGTCATATTTTTGTAGCTTTATGCTGCTATTGCTACAGCCACCCTTGCTATCATAAACCCTTCTTCTTTTGGTATAGGCTGCCTATCCTCTTTTAATGCCATAAAATGAGTCTCGATAGCCTCGCGCATATTAGCCATAGCCTCTTCTACTGTTTCTCCTTGAGAATAACATCCATGAAGTGCTGGAGACTCGACCCAGTACCCACCCTCTTCTGCTGGATGTAAAACTACAGTGTATTCCATCTTGCATCACCTCTTTTTATAATAATTCCTTAAATTCTTCTTCGGTTAATTTAGCTTTAGAAATTGCATCTTTAAGAAGACCAATCTTAAGTTCACCCTTCTTAGGGATAGTTATTATCAGTCCATTGGGCATTTTAATATTTACATGGTCTCCTTTACCACCTCTAAAGATACCACCAGCTTTAATAAAAGCATTTATTGCCTTTTCGCCTTTAATTCCTCTAAGTTCTCGTCCCATTTATTGTTTCCTTTCCCGTAATCTTTATAATGATATAAACCGCCTCAGTATAAGTGTCAGCCGCAACCGATACTGTGCATCTACAGGATAAGCATTCACTCCTGCCTGTATGGTCGTAAAGACTGTAGTAGTTCATGTTACCGTTACATTTCCACAAAACCCCAAATTCACCCCTCCCAAAACCAAAACCCCTAAAACCCCAACAAAACCTAAAAACCTCTTCATTTTCTTGTTCTCCTTTATCTTAATCTTATCTCAACCTTAACCCTTTATGTTTAATTTCCCACACTAAAGGATTCTCATCACAGAATTCCTCCGGACGGAATGGAATCGGTTCAATCCTAACATCAATATTGCGTCGTGCTTCGCAAAGCATTTCCCAATCCTCAATCCAATTACCTGTCAAGGCATCAGAAACAATAGCGACATCAATATCGCTATCAGGATGGACAGAATCGGTGATGTATGATCCGTAAATATAGGCAGAAAATAATGTTATCTTTTTTTTAGTTAATATGTCAAGGAAATCCCTGACAATCTCTATTGCTTGATCTCTTTTTTGAGCCATTGAGCTACCCCTTCTATATGATCAAGTTCCCTTAAACAGAACTCTTGAGTGCAGGTCTTTTTGAATCTAAACTGTTGATCAGGATACCGTGCTGCAAGATTATATCCTGTAATTCTGTCCATTAGCGTCTCTTGGTCAGAAGATAGAAAAAGTGATGTTTTCTGAGACAGGTAGAGTAGGCTATGACTAATAGGAGCAGGCAGTTTAGTGTTTTGAACAATCAATGCCTTAAGCAGCTTTTCAAGATATAGGTGTCCAAAGAAAAGGGCATATGTATAATCTCCTTTCTCAAAGAGATGTCCTGCCACTTTCCAATCATCATCAGCTGTTGCAAGCCAATATTGAGTTACCTTTTTATCATCCATCTTAAGCCTCTTTTATATTCATTTCATGTAACTATTCAGGCATACAGAATTCAGGAGTTAGAATACAGAATGAAGACGGCGACCACAAGGGTCGCAGCTACAAGTTTCTCACGAATAGCTGTAGCTGCAGGGCTTGTCCCTGCCATAACCATTCCTATGCCTGAATAGTTACCATTTTATACCGTTAAGGCATTCAGGTATTTCAGTCATGCACTCATCCCTATATATGCGATTCGATAAATAAGCTGACATAATAGTTGTATCCCCCTCCTCGGAGGGATTATGGGAATATTATATTATATTTTTGAGAGTTGTCAAGGTATTCCCCTGCTTGGAGAAGCAGGGGTGCAACCACACTCCAGAGGGCAACCACAGGGGGTTGCCCCTACACCCTCTGCCAGAGGTGTTGCTGCTGATTATCAATTCCGTAACAGCCTATCGACAGGCTGTTACGGAATGCAGTTTCTTGTCATTTCGAGGTAATCCGAGAAATCTTAACCTTTTGGGAATCAACGAGTGATCCCTCACATTAGTTCGGGATGACATCACATTAGTTCGACCTGTGCAATT
>JAHIZN010000088.1 GCA_018814245.1 bacterium | reverse complement strand
AATGAGAAAAGCCTGACAAGGGTTGTGTCTCTTATAATTCACACCCTTTGTGGATCTTTCCCTGTATTTGCGTACTATTGTTATGCTTCTGTGGCTTAATGCAACAACCGCACAGCTCGAAAATTCTTTGCGTGAGTGGTTAGGATTTTGGAGAATATGAGCCTAATGCAGATTTGTATTGACTACCAATTTCCACCGATTATTGAGCAATTACAAATTACGGAATGATAGCCTCTATTCCACTTTACCCACAACTGTCACTCCTGCGAATGCAGGAGTCTCCTGATTGAATGTTATGATATGTAGTTGATAAATGGTAATAAGAGGTAAACTTCAGCAGAAGTGTTTTGTGTTTTTTTGTGTTGGCAACAAAGATGAGATTCCTGCAGGAGTTTACCCCTGTGAATGCAGAGCCTGCCCCTGCGAATGCAGGGGGGCAGGAATGACAGTTATATGCCACAGGATATTGAGCAATTACATGTTCCGAATTTCTTAAAATTTAACACAAGGAGGATATTAATTCATGTTGAAGTCTAAACAAATCAGGGGAATAGTGATTGGAGGGCTTTTAAGTCTTTTTGTTTTCGCCATGCCTGCATTTGCTGCAGTAAATCTGCCTGCAAAACAGGAAACAAAGCAGGAGCAGTTGGATAGAAAATCAGTTGAATTAAAACAGATTGAGGACAATATCTCTTTGGCGAATGCGAAGTATCTGGAGCTATCATCCCAATATGCGTTTGCTCAAAAAGATGTTGCTGCAGAAAAAGGATAGTTATCAGAAGTTTATTCAAGCTATATGGATAGGGGATGCTCAAGTTGCGGAGAAGGTTGCAAGTCAGGTTTCAAAACAGGTTGCCTCTGAGGTATTAAACGGTTCAAGGCAAAAAAATATGTGGGTATCTCCAAGCGGGGAGATGCAAGGCATTACGGCAGTAGGGGCAGACCTATGTGTCTGCCCTGATAAGCTGTAGCTGACGGCTAAACGCTTGCGACAAGATGCTATTAGGAAAATTGTAACGCGTGAACAGGTGTAATTTTTCGATCTGTGCAATTAGAAACAAGGGATATATCCGCAGATTACGCAGATTACACAGATTAGACAATTGCCAGAGGTGCTCTCCTCTGTAAGACAAATTCAACAACTAATGTCCGGTGAACTTGTAGGGACATAGTAGAGACGCAATATCTTGCGTCTCTACTGCTATATGCCTTTCAGATTTTTTCTGATAATCTGTGAAATCTGTGTAATCTGCGGATTAGATCTTAATTGCACAGGTCGAGATAAGTTGACAATTTTAAGATAATGTAGTACAATATGCATATCGAAAGGAGGTTAGGTAGAATGGAAGTGATTGTTTCCCCTAAATATCAAGTTGTAATACCTAAGGAGGTACGAAAACAGATTAGTTTGAAACATGGACAGAGGCTTCAGGTTATAACAAAAGAAGGGATTATTAGTTTAATCCCTGACCGCGATATTAAGTATTTTCGAGGATTTCTGAAAGGAATGGATAATAAAGGAATCCGTGAAGAGGAAGAAAGGTTATGATATTAGTAGATTCATGTGGATGGATAGAGTATTTAACGGACTATCCCTTAGCTGATAAATATGACTCGATGTTCAAGTTTTTTGACCTGTGCAGAAAACGGACATCCACAAGAGGAGAGCCCCTCTGGCAGGTTTATCCCTGTTCGTAACCATACATTTGTAGCAAATCACCATAATTGTAGGTTGAAACAGCCTAAACATGTGGTGATCTCTGACTGCACAAAAGCGATAAAATCAATTGTGTTCGAGGAAAAACTTGAACATCGAGTAATAGTGATTCCTGACATTTGAATTTGTGGGTCAGACAGAGGGCAGGCACGGGGGCCTGCCCCTACAGCATTGGATGTCCATCGCTGGCGTGGGGCAGGAGAGGTGGATGTCTTCCTAAACCACTAAAATCAAATGGCATGATAGTACCCTACGACATTTGTCTTTAGGAGTTGTCCTCATCTGGCGGTAGATGGGGGTGGGCATTCAATGTTGTAGGGGCAGGCCCCCGTGCCTGCCATCTCCCTCTGTCTCACCCACAAATTCAAATGTTGCAAGGTAGTAGTATATTATGGAGGTAACAAGGGTGTATAGATTATTGTTGCGAATAGTAGCAGCATGGCTCATGGTTGTCTGTTGGTGGGGGTTACACCTTTTGGATAGCTTTCAGCCGTATAAGGCTGGAATAGCTCAATCCCTGATGTGGCTTTTTCCGTTGGCAATAATATTGCTGGTGATAAGCAGTTGGCAAAGGCGAAATATCAAGGGGCAGGTGGCAAGGGTTGGTCAAGGGTTAATTGAATCCCAAACATTTTCCATTTTCCATTTTCCATTTTCCATTTCATTGATATTCCTTGCCTTGCTGCTTGCCTCAGCATGTATTACGCTATCCGCAGGCTATCCAACATTTTGCTCCTCATTCCTTTGCCCGCAGGTATCATTTGTTGTGAACCTGTTTGGGTTTAATTCCGGGGCAGCAGAGGGAACAGTGCTGCTTGATGGAAAAAGTGTGCTGCTTGATGCGGTCAAGGTTGGATTGTGGCAGATATTGGCGTTTACACTCGTTTTCTCTGGACTGGTTCTCCTTGCTCGAATCCCCTGGCACAAGAGATTGCGGCTAATAATTATCGGCATTGTCTGTCATTATCTGTACCTGATAGCCTATGCTGTCTGGATGGTGGTATTTATCCCGAAAGAAATGCTGCCGGGTATGGGGCTGTTTGATAGCTTCTGGGGGATGAAGATGTGGATGGGATTTTTGCCTGTCTTGCCCTTGTGGTTCTGGCTTATGTATAGAGTAGGGAGAACAATGCCTGCCAATGTTGAACCCTCATCTCTAAGGAAAGGGGGAGATGATACACCTCCAGCCGTAGGGGCAGGCCCCCGTGCCTGCCCTCTGTCCGAGATTCCTGCATTCGCAGGAATGACGACCTCGGCAGTCCACCATGCCTGCTTTCTGTCTCTTATCCTGTTGTTAGCCTTCTCCATCAGCATGAGCTGCTTCTTTTTTGGGTTCAGCCTCAAGGAAGGGAAAGAGCAGGAAACCGTTATCCTGATAGACGAGATACACTCAAGATGGGAATCAACCCTGCGGGAGTTTAACCGTCAGGAGTTTGGGATGATGGCAGAAAACAATTACCACATGTTTCTTGAATATATATCTCATTTCCATAAGACCTTCGTGGTCACAGATGACAGTCAGAACTCATCTGTCAAGGGGGTAATTACCCTGCACGAGAAGGCATTAAGCAAGAAACTATTTGATTCATTTCAGGGAAAGAGGGTCATTCTTATCCTTAAATGCTTCACTAAATATCCAACAGATGAAGAAATGAACATAACCGTCGATTTTGTCAAAAGGGGTGGAAATATCCTGTTTATTGGCGACCACACCGATGTATTCTTCATGGATACCTATATAAACAAGATTTCTAAGAGGTTTGGAATAGAGTTTGTGCCCAATGCGGTTTATGTGCCCACAGGCGGATGGCCTGTTACAGACAGGAGAAACATGAGGTATCACCCTGTTACCCAACACATGGATAGGTTTGTCTGGGCAACCAGTGATGTCTTAAGGCTTTCCGGGAAGGCTGCCAAGGGTGCTGCCCAATTTCCATTGATCCTTTCGCCGCTTGCCTCTTATACAGATAAGGCAAATTATTTTAATGACTATTTTTTTGGTGATACCATGTTCAAGCCGGATAACTCCATGGGCATACATGCTATCATGGCAGCAGCCGAGTATGGGAAAGGAAAGGTAGTGGCCTGGTCCGACTCCACCTGTTTTAATAACGAGATAATGTTTACCGTGGACAGGCGTGGGCTTTTGCATGGGGTATTCAACTGGTTTTCACATTCTGGATATATCAACCCATTTCCAACAGTGGTAGTCGTGATATTAATAATATTGGTCTGGTATCTCCTGCGGTTTCGGATTAGCCTTAATTGGTTACTATCCCTGTGGCTGATTTTAGGGATAATGGCTGGCCTGATGACAGCCATTGGACTGAATAACATCCTGTATCCCTCACAAAAACCACAGATACCGCTTCCAGACAGGGTATTGTTCGATGAATCTCACCAGCCGGCAAATCCATTGACCATGGGGAATATGGATCAGATGCTTGGAGAAAATAGCTACGAAAGATTTTTCTATCACCTTGGCAGGTGTAAATACTATCCAGAGATAAACTATTCCCACAGGCTCACAAAAGAAAGCCTGACAAATGATCCTGACATGGGCACCACCACCTGTCTGATTATCGTTACCCCCAGGTCAGGATTTTCTATCAAAGAAACAAGGGATGTCGCTGCATTTGTCAAAAATGGCGCAGGTCTTCTCTTGATTGAGGGTGCAGGGTTTGATAAAACTACCATAAATGAGATGGCAGCACAATTTGGGCTGCATTTTCGAAGGGATCCACACACCCTGCCGGGGTTAGACAAGACATTTCTCATTAATCCAACCCTTGTCGAAGGAGGTAAATCCCTGCTTGCCTATCAAGGTCTCCCCATCGTCTCCTATGTGAGGCATGGGAAGGGATTGGTACTTGCCATTGGTGATTCCGGAATGTTCTCCAATAAGGGGAGCGGGTTGTATACAGAAGGGGTTGTGTGGATGATGAATGATATGATTGAGGCACTTGGTGATGGGAATGAGAGGGCATTGGTTGGACTTGATTGGCAGATGCTTGTGAGGGGAGAGTAGGGGCAATGCCCCCGTGCTTGCCCTTCTGTTCAGTCCCCTGTTGCCTGTCCTCTGTCTCTTTCGGAAGGATTAAGGCAATTTATTGTAGTGGAAGTTCAGTAGTCCTGAACTTAGGATTAGGGTGGGGGGATGTGGCCAAGATGGGTGGAGTACTGACACATTATGACAGTTGCTTTAGCCTTCTACTTTCTGATGAAGGTAGGGGCGAATAGCCATTCGCCCCTACAGATGTCCTCACCGACAGGGGCAATGAGTGAAAAAACATCAATCCTCGAATTTTTCACACAGAATTGCTGGTAGGTTTACAGCAATTCTCGGTGAACAATTGACCGTGCAACAATCTAATATTGTATACAATGATTGCCTGTATTGCCTTAAAGATATTCCAATTGACAAGGCAATCGACCGTCAGCATGCAAAAACATTAGGCAATATGTGATATTT
>JAHIZN010000087.1 GCA_018814245.1 bacterium | reverse complement strand
AGAATTCAGGAGTCAGGAGTCAGAATGAAAACACCTGCTATGATAGTTTTCGCAGGAGATATGGGGATATTGAGAGAGAGATAATGGGATTTATAGGCTTACTCTGGAGCTATTCTGAATTCTGACTCCTGAATTCTGTATGCCTGAATAGTTACCTAATATTTAGCCTAATTCAGACACCACCCAAAAGTGAACCATTCCACAATTACTTATTTGTAAATATTGAATCGAGCATGCAACGCTCTCGAATTCTGTCTCCCGTCTTCTTTCTTCTGTATTTTTCCTCTCTTCCGCCTTACCCCATAACCATCCTAATAATCTCCAGCGGAATAATATCTACTGGTAATATCTTTTGTGCTGCCCCCATATCTATAGCCACCTTGGGCATCCCAAAGATGATACTTGTATTCTTATCCTGGGCAATGGTTGCTGCCCCTTTATCCCTCATTTCTTTTAGCCCCTCTGCCCCATCTCCTCCCATACCGGTAAGGATGACACCGATGGCTTTGTTTCCGTAAGCCTTAGCTACTGATGAGAGAAGGGCTGTGACTGCTGGTTTATGCCCACCAATTGGCGGTGAATCATCGAGCCGTATCTGTTTATATTCATCCACCAGCATATGAGACCTGCAAGGGGCAATATAGATAACGCCGCCCTGCAGCAACTCCCTGTCATTTCCCAATTTTACCTTGAGTATACATTCTGCATCTAACCAGTCAACCAATCCCTCAGTAAAACCATCTGCAATATGCTGAACAATAACTATGGGTAGAGGAAAATCCTTTGGTATTGGGGATAAAACCTGTTGTAATGCCTTTGGACCACCAGTAGATGTCCCAATTGCCACTATTTCAAATGTACCAGTTCTCTTTGAGCTATCAGCTGATATTTGCGGCAAGGTGGGTAAGGGTAATAGACATGTTTGTTCCTTACGAGAAATCTCTGGTGCTGGTAGTGTCAGGGAAGTATCTGGAATATCTTCTGCCAGAGGGGATCCCTCCAACTTTTGTTCTCTTCGTCTGCCGGCAAGGTGAGTAACAACCTTTATCTTTGATAATAGCTTTACCTTTGCCTTCAAGTCCCGTTCAAGCTTTTCCTGACCATCCCAAACCCCCATGGTTGGCTTCTCAAAAACATCTAAGGCACCAAGCTCCATCGCCTTAAAAGCAAACCCCACATTCACAAGACTGCTAATCACCAGAATAGGCGTTGGTGTATAAGCCATGATCTCCTCAATAGCCTCCAGACCGTTCTTGATAGGCATATTAATATCCATGGTAATAATTGACGGCCTTAACCTTGCAGCCAGATCAATTGCCTCAACCCCATTTCGGGCTGTTCCAATTATCTCTATCTCAGGGTCACTCCTCAATATCTTGGTAATTATCTCCCGCACAACCAAGGAATCATCAACAACTAAAACTCGTATCATCCCTTCACCCCTGCACCATAATTAAAAATTATGAATTATGAATTATGAATGACAAAATAATACCAAATATGTTGTCTCCGCAAAGTCATATATTTTTCTTCCATTTATAATTCATAATTTTTAATTCTTAATTATACTCCCTCATCCAATCAACTGTTCCACCGTATCCAGCAGTTTTGATTGGTCAAACGATGTTTTAACAATATAAGCATCTGCTCCAACATCAATTCCTCTTCTTTTATCTTCTTCCTTTTCCCTTGCAGTAACAATAACCACAGGTACATCCTTGTACTGACTGTCATCCCTTAGCTTTTTGGTTAACTCAAACCCATCCATTCTTGGCATTTCAACATCAGTAACAATCAGATCATACTGTTTCTTCTTTGCCTTTTCAAAACCATCTATTCCATCCACAGCCAAGTCAACTGCATATCCAACTGACTCAAGCATATTTTTTTCTAATTCCCTTAAAACAGCTGCATCATCAACCACAAGAATAGAATAGGTTGGATGCTGCTCATCCTTAATATCCTCTAACAGATGGGTTTCCCTCACAGTTTTAGCCAGCTTTATCATTTCTGAGACATTAAGGATGATAACCACCTCACCCTCACCAAGGATGGTTGCCCCAGCAGTATTGGGAATACCCTTGAGATAATCCCCAAGGTTTTTTATGACCACCTCTTCCTCGCTTATTAATTCATCTACCAAAAATCCTATCCGTATCTCATCCACATTAAGTATGATTATGGGTAACTTATCGCCAACTGTCTTTTTTGTTCCACTTGACTTCAGATCAAGTACTGAAGCAAGGCGAACCACTGGAATATGCCGGCCATTAATAATGATCACATCCTTATCCACCACAGTCATTATCTCATGAAGCTCGACCCTGACTGTTTCCTCTATGGTTATTGTTGGGATAGCAAACATCTCAGATCCCACTCTGATAATCATGGCATGGATAGTAGCTAAGGTCAATGGCAGCATCATGGTAAATACTGTCCCCTTATTAATATTAGACTGGACAGTAACCGTGCCCTTAAGCCTTTCGATGTTTTTCTTTACTACATCCAATCCAACACCACGACCAGAGACATCAGTAATTATCTCCTTGGTACTAAAGCCTGGTAAAAATATCAGATATAGTGCTTCTTTATCTGAAAGCTTTTCTGCCTCCTGAACAGTTATTACCTTTTTATGAAGAGCCGACTGTTTCACACTATTTGAATCTATGCCCCTGCCATCGTCTTCTATACGAATAATAATCCTGCCTGCCTCATGGCTAGCAGATAGGATTATCTTTCCTGCCCTTGACTTACCAGCATCCATCCTGTCTTGCGGCAGCTCAATCCCATGGTCAATACAGTTTCTAATCAGGTGCAGAAGAGGATCCTTTATCTCTTCCAATATCATCTTATCTAATCCTGTATCACCGCCGCGAATCTCCAGATTGACCTCTTTATTTGCCTCTCTTGATATATCACGCACCAATCTTGGGAAGGTATCAAATACCGTGGAAACAGGAAGCATTCTGACATCCATGACTACATGATCTAAATCGCTGACAACGGTACTAAGCCGTGATGTACTCCCTGAATATTCCTTAAAAAGCTCATTTGTTTTTTCCCTTATCTGCTGACCCAACTTGTCAATCTGAGTAAACTCAGGAAATGCCCTCTCATTAACAGAAGCCATCCTTTCCTTTGCCTGATCAAGGAAAAACAATTGTGTTACAGTCAGGTTTTTCAACTCTTTTAATGTCTCAAGAAGATGATTAAATCGGATTTTATTGATAACCATTTCTGAGGTAAGGTTTAATAGTGTATCAAGCTTACCGATAGCAACCCGAATGGTTTCTTCAACCTGAATCTTTTCTCGTGAAGTTGTATCTGCTTCTTCATGGACAGATGCAGATGACTCTGTTGCCTGACTGACAGAGACAGTTCTTGCAGTTTCATTCTGAGCAGGTACTGTCACAGATACCTCTGGTACTGTGACAGATTTTTCCATCTCATGGACAGATATTGGCACAGCCATCTCTGGTACCACGGATTTGGATTGACTGATTAGTGGTGAAACAGGAGAAGATACCCCTGCCTTTTTCTCTAATTTGCCTGTTTCTGCATCCTCAAGGCGGGACAACAATCCGTCAAGTGATATATTTGCCTTCTGTCCCTTTATCTCAGCATCAAGGAGAATCTTAATGTTGTCCAGACACTCAAAAAGCACATCTGAAAGCTCAGGGGTAAATGGGATCTGCTTTTCCTTTACCTTACCAAGCACATCCTCCATCTTATGACCTATCTGATTAATCTCAAACAAGCCCACCATCTTGGCTGAACCCTTAAGGGTATGAGCATCCCTGAATATTTCGGCAATTACGCTCTCATCATCAGGATTTGCTTCAAAAGCTACAAAATTGCGATCCAATCTCTGAAGCCGCTCATCTGTCTCTTCCTTGAATTTGGCAATAAAAAAACTCTTATCAAATTTCATCTGAAAATGCTCCTGATTGTGGCATAAGCTTATCAGGGCAGACACATAGGTCTGCCCCTACGGAGATAACACACCGGATACATGTATCCCGCTGGCAATGGTAGGTGATGTAGGGGCAGACCTGCGTGTCTGCCCAAATGACTGTTCCTTGCTGATAGAAATTAGGGGCTTCAGAGGGCAACCACAAGGGGTTACCCCTACGGTATCATCTGACAAGGGCGGTTCTCAAACCGTCCCTTACCAGCGTTTTCATCCCTTATTACACAGACACCTATTTCCCTTCCACAACAAATTTACCAACTGCTTCGCTTAGCTTCTGTGATAGGGTAGCCATCTCAGAAGAAGCCATAATAGATTGTCTGCTGCCTGCTGCGGACTGTTTGGAAACATCAGCTATCTCTCTCATGGTAGACACAACCTGTTCTGAAGCAGTTTGCTGTTGCTGTGTGGCAATGGATATCTGCTTGGATGATTTAGTTGTATGATCAACCATGTCAAGTATCTCACTCAAGGAATCCCCGGCAGTCTTTGCCAGATTTCCACCCTTTTCCACTCTTTTTACCTCTTCCTCAATAGCCATAACCGAGGCATTGGTAAGTGATTGTATCTCGGTAATAATATCGCGGATAGTCTTGGTTGAATCAACCACATTTTCTGCTAATTTCTTTACCTCAACCGCAACCACGGCAAACCCTTTTCCTGCTTCACCTGCTCTGGCAGCCTCAATAGCCGCATTAAAGGCAATTAGCTTTGTCTCAGCAGCAATATTATTAATCATTTCCAAAACATTCCCAATCTTCTGAGACTTTTCACCAAGTGAAAGGATTCTCTTGGCTGAGGCTTGGGTCTTGTCCCGAATATCCTCCATGCTAATAATCACATTACCCACACAATCCTGTCCCATCTGGGCGCTATGCAATGTCTCTTCAGCCATCTTCACCACTGAATCAGCATTTTCAGCTATTTGTTTAGAGGTATTAGCCAGCTCTTCAACAGTAACAGTAACCTCTGCAACAGATGTTGCCTGCTCGGTTGAGCCTGTTGCCTGCTGCTGGGAGGTAGCCAATATCTCGCTCGACGAAGAGGTTATTTGCATCGCCGCTTCCTTTATCTGTTTAATCAATGTTCTCAAATCATTGATCATCTTGTTACATGCCCTGCTTAACTGACCTATTTCATCATCAGAGTCAACATCTGATATCTTGGTCAGGTCACCATTAGATGTAGCATTCACCACCCCAAGAAGTTTCTTGATGCTTGTCTGCAGATGTTCCTGCTCCTTAGCCCTTTTCTCAGATGTGGTATGGATATTTTCCATCAGATCCCGTACATTAGTCATCATTCTGTTGAATATATTAGCCAAAACACCAACCTCATCACCAGTAACCACGGTTACAACATGGGTCATGTCCCCATCAGCTATCTTCCTTGAACCATCTATAAGACGATTGATGGGAATAGATATGTCTCTGGTAATAAAGTAGGTATAAAAGAAACCGGCAATGATGATGATCAGGGTAAAGCATAACAGCCAGCCCCACATTTTATTAATCGGCTGGGCAAAATCATTGGCATGATATTGTGTTGCCAGTATCCACCCTTGTGCTGCAAGGGGTGCATAGACGATAGTTATGCCTTTAGGCACATCCTCATATGATCCCTTTTCCTTAATCTGAACCATCCGTCCGATAATCTCACTACTAATTGGCTGGATACTCGAAGACGCGATAATTGCCCCTTTAGAATCAAGGATAAATGAATATCCAGTTTCTCCGAACCTCATATCATCCATTACATTTTTTAACTCATCAGGGGTGGACAGCCCTGATTTCTGCAAAAGTTCAATCCTCTTTGTACCGTCTGTAACCATTTGATCTGCCTGAGACATTAATCTATTCTCAAGAAATCCAGAGGTAAGATTAATAAACATTACCGAACCCAAAAATAAAGACATTAACATCAATGATTGGACAGCAATCTGGGTTTTAACAGCAACATTTATGCCTTCTACCCCTTTCTTATTTTCAGATGCTGCACCAGCCATAGTAGTAAACCTCAGGACAGGCTCTAATAATCTGATGATAAGGTAAAACTGTAACACAGAAGCATTGACTGAATTAACAAAGGTACTTAACAGGATAGCCACTGATTCCCATCCGGAAAGGTGTCCATAAGTCATTCTCATCCATGCCCCGGCACTGGCACCAATACTAAGTGTAGCTATAAACTGAAGTACCACTATTCTCACAGGCATATGCAATGCTACAAACCGTGCCTTTTTGGCTGTCTCTATCCCTGCCTTATGGATATCATCCTCTATCTCATCCAAAAACTCCATGATAGGTCCAAGCCATCTGCGGATCAAAAGAAGGGAAAGACCAATAATAATAGGGGTCTCTATGGCGGTAATTACAAACAATACCTTGAGTCGATCAGGGGTAAACTTAATCGAAACAAGGGTATAGATAGTGTTGATTACCGTACCGAACAACATGATCAAAGAAACCGTGAGCATTATTTTACTGCGAATCGCTGACTTCATAAAAACAAACCTCCTGAATTGAAAATAATTACATCATCACCATGATAAATCATGGTGCTAAACTCAAAAATTGCACAGATTAATACCACCCTTCAATCATAACAGATTACTTTCCTCTAAAAATTTCATTGATTCTTGAACAAACTCATGGATTGATTTTCTCTTATCAACAAATATATGCCTATCGGGGTTATCCAAAGGATGGCAGTGATATTTACCACCTTCAGAGTCATACCCATATAATCTTCTCTTCTTAAAGACAAGAACAAGATTAAGTTTATTCTTTTCAATATTTCCATATATTTGGATAAAAATCTCATTGTCTATCAATAATCTTAGACTAATGATATCCTCAGTCCTATCTATTTCTACAAAATGCAGATTGTATTTATCTGCGGCATCCTTTGCCTCTTCAATAATTTTATCAATTTTCACTCGAGAACTCCTTCAGTTTCCTTTCAATTGTTCTTATTCCATCAATTGTAAGTTCCCATTCCTGAGCATCAGATTCTACTTCAAAGGCATAACCCTGCTTCTCTACAATATTTTCCTTCTCGAATCTCTCAAAATCCATGTCATATTTTTTTTTATAGAAATTATCTGTTATTCTGTAACGAGTAAGTCTTCTCATGTAATCTCTATAAAAGATATTTTTAAGTGTATCATCGGTCATTTCATCTATCTGTTTTTTAAGAACTGCCTGCATAGTTCGTCTCTCCTTGCATATTCATACTCAAAACACTCTTTAATTGCATCCTTTGCTGCTTTCTTAAAACAACATGCCGAGAACAGCAGAAAATGATGCCTTGGCAGGGATTTCATTATCGTCAAGAGTAGTACTGTCCGAGCTTACGGCACCAGCCAAATCAAAATGTATATAACACATATTAACCCCTGCACCAAGTGTATAAGCCATTTTCGAAGAACTCATCGCCATGTTTTTGCATATACCCGCCCTTAACGGGATATTAAATTGCTTGCGATTGATGATATTTATTTCCGTACCAAGCGCAAACTGTTGCGAGTCAAAACCATTCACCGCTGTTTTGTTTTTGGTGGCGTCTATATCAATCAACAGATTCCAGAATCTGGCAGGCTGCAATGCAAAACCCAGACGAGCTTGTCTGGCTAATTTATATGTCCCCCCCACAGTATCAGGGCGGTCAAAGCTCGGACTGTTTATATTTCTGATAACAAAGCCTACCTTTGGACTCATCAAAAGTTTGGGATATTTCTTATTCACATCCCACAAAAATCCCAGGTCAATGGCCGGAGCCCAACTTGACTTGGTGATGTCATTCGTATCATTGAAGGCATCTTCGGTTTGAGATTCCTGCATGAACTTGAATCTGGATTGGCCAATGCAGCCGTTTATCATTTTCAGATTACCGCCTATTGAGAACCCTTCCAAAAACTTCATGAACTTACCGTAGCCAAAGGCTATTTCAGTAAAAGAAGTTATATCCACGGTAAGGTTAGACTGGTTGTTTGCGTAAGAATTGCCTGATGATGCGCTCTGTATAATGGGCTTAGCATCACCTGCGTAAGTGTTAAGCTGGTTGGCTGCATCAGTAACCTGTGCTACGGTAAGATTATTGGCTATTGCCTGATTGACTAAGGCATTTGCCAAAGTAGTGTTGTCTGTGATGCCGTTATTTTGTTGCGTTATGCCACTGGAAGTACCGCAAATAAGGTTTGAAATAGCTTCGAACCCTCCCAACTTGTCAATTGCGTTAGCAATGGTATCTCTCGCGGGATCATAGCTTGAGTTGGTTGTGCTTGTGGCTTGTACGCCGCTCATTGTAATCCCACCGCTCGTTGTTCCTTCGGCTGTTATTGCCCCCAGCCCAATATTGTACACATCCACATACGGATTCAGCCCTGTGGTGGTGAAATTATTCACAGACACAGCTATCTTTGAGAGCTTGAGATTGACACCGATAGATGCTTCAATCATTGCTCCCTTGCCCGAGCCATTCATATCGTCAAGAAGCGTTAATGTTTTTACAAAGGCTGCCATCTGGTCAGCATTTGTTGCTGTTCCTGTCCGTTGGGCGTCATTTATGGTCTTGAATTTGGAGGCCATGTCGCCCACACTACTTACATTTTTCATTATATCGCCGGTCATTTCCATGTTAAGGGTTGCCGGAAGTTCAATACCGGAAACAGTGTCCGCAGATGCCATGGCAAGCCCGGCCGGGTTCCAGTATTGTGCCATTGGACCCTGTGCCATAGCAACAAAGGCACCACCCATGCCCATGGGTCTGGTGCCAAGTACCTTCCATTGCTCGGCACTTGCAGAACAGGCAAACAAGGCTACAATCATTAAAGATAGCGTACATTTTTTCATTAAATCCTCCACAATAAAAACATTCTTGGCAGATAATCTGATGATTTCAGCATCACCCCAACCTATTCAAATCCACCAGCAGGCTCAATCTGTCACCATCCCTGACAACACCCCAAAAGCATTGCACACTCACCAAGCTCTTTATTAATCCCGGCAATTCTTTTATCTGTGACGGCTCAATCCTCATTATCTCTGAAACGCTATTCACCACAACAGCCTTTTCCACCCCATTTATTCGACTAACAATAATATTCTTTTTTTCCTCACATTCGTTTTCGTCTTCTATCCCAAACAGGGCAGAAAGATAAACCACATCTATATCTTTATCCTTAAATAAGAATCGATGCTGAATCTGTGAAACATTAAATATTTCCAGCACATCTTCAAGTTTTATGCCAAAGCTCATATTTCCGATATTAAACAAGACAAATTCCATTTTTTTCGTAATTGTTCACCGCAGAGGCACAGAGGCACGGAGAAATACAGAAGATTTCTCAGAATGTTTTTGGGTTATTCTTCTCCGTGTCTCTGTGCCTCTGCGGTGAATCTTCTCCTCATTTCTTACTCTCTTCCACGCTAACCGTATGAATATCAAGGATGCCGATAAGTTTTTCTTCTATCCTTACCTCACCGATGACATATCTTGTTTTCCTTTTATCCATGGTCAAGGGAATCGCAACTATCTCACTTGCTGGAACAAACACCATATCAGCGATATTATCCACCAATACCCCAAGCCCGGTAGATACATTTTCTACTTCAACAATTATTATACGACTCTCTTCGGTTATTTCACTCTTCCCAAGTCCTAACAACTCCCGAATATCCAGGATAGGGATAATCATCCCACGATGATTTATTACACCAACCACATAACTGGCTGTACCGGGTACCCATGTTATCTTAGAAATTTTTATAATCTCTCTGATCCCTTCTATTTTTAATCCATACCAAGTAGTAGACAATTGGAAGGTGAGTAATTGGACGGTCTCTTGTGATTTTTTTCCATCCACTTTATTTATCATCTCTGATTCTCGTATCAATTTACACACCTCCTTGAAATTATAAATTATGAATGTAATCGTTCAGGCTATAACATTAAAAGTGTAAGAAGGGGGATATGGAGATATGACATGAGATATGGGGATAATAATATAATCAATGCCTTAAAATCGAAGGGAAGATTACAGGGTTATCATTCCTAAGGGGATAAGT